>CBFGOM010000216.1:0-10123 GCA_965650385.1 uncultured Oscillatoriaceae bacterium | reverse complement strand
CTCCAAATTGATGCAACTTCAATTTTTTTATTGATGTTAGCTCAAATGACGGTTTCAGGGTTCTCCATTATTTATACAGTCGATGAAGTTAATTTTATTCAAAACTTAGTCTATTATATTGGACGAGCTTATCGCACTCCCGATTACGGAATCTGGGAACGGGGAAATAAAATTAATAAAGGCAATCCCGAATTAAATGCTTCTTCCATTGGAATGGCACTCGCGGCGTTAGAAGCAATTAATGGGGTGAATCTGTTTGGGGTCAAAGGGTCTCAGAGTTCGGTGATTCATGTCCTCGCCGACGAAATTGCCCGCGCAAGGCAGACTTTGGAATCGATTCTACCTCGGGAATCGAGTTCTAAGGAAGTGGATGCGGCGTTGTTGAGTATTATCACCTTTCCGGCCTTTGCAATTGAAGATGGTCCGTTATGCGATCGCACGAAACAGAAGGTCATCACTAAATTACAGGGAAAATACGGCTGCAAGCGGTTTTTGCGCGATGGACATCAAACGGTTTTGGAAGACCCTTGGCGCTTGCATTACGAACCTTGGGAACTGAAAAAATTTGAGAATATCGAATGTGAGTGGCCGTTATTTTTTACTTACTTGTTCCTGGATGGTATTTTTAGAGGCGATCGCATCCAAACTCAAGAGTATAAAGAACGCCTCAACTCCCTCGTTGTCGAATCATCCGGATTTAAACTCCTACCGGAATTATATTACGTTCCTGCCGATCATGTAGAAGCTGAACGGGCCAATCCCCAGACCCAACCCCGTCTCCCCAATGAAAATCTCCCCCTAGTCTGGGCACAAAGCCTATATTTCCTGGGTTTGATGCTGGATGAAGGGTTATTAGAGCGCGGAGATATCGACCCGTTAGGGCGTCGCCGCACCCTCGTGGGACGTCGCCAACCTGTTGTGCAAATTGCCCTGTTGGCGGAAGATGAAGATCTACAAACCGAACTCGCCTATCATGGTATCGCCACCCAAACCCCAGCCGAAGTCGAACCGATTCAAGTGAGACAAGCGCGAGACCTTTCCGGCGTCTATCGGCAAATTGGCCGCAACGATAAATTAGGGCTAACGGGACGACCCGTGCGCCGGTTACGAAGTCTCACAACCTCTAATATTTTTCGGATTCGCGGAGAAACGATTGTCTTTCTGCCGTCTTTCTTAGACCAACAGGAATTTTATCTCACTTTAGATTATCACTTTTTGGTGTCCAACATCAAGGGCGAACTGGCCTATATCCATCGCCATTGGTGGCGCTATCCTCAAATTGGGGGTCATGGGGTAGGACGTCCGACCGTCACTTTGCTGCTGACTCATGCCATGTTAGAAACCGATGGGAGTAGTGAGGGATTTCTCCCGGCATTGCTGGAACTGATGAAAGAATTGCGCGACGGGGAGTGCGAAGGAACACCGGTGAAGTTGGGGCGACTGAATCAACTGATGCTCACGGGTAGCATTGAGCGAATTGATTTTCTCCATGAATTTCAGTTTAGTGAGAATCCGGTGAGGAATGCGGCGCCCGCTTGTTATTTTTTAGCTTACGATCCTCAGAAAAATTGGCCTTTGAGTCATACTCAAGAGTTCATGCTAGAGTGTGAAACCGATCCGGGATTGTTGCTGGATAGTTTGCGCGCCTCCTGTAATCTCTATGAACAAATCGAACTATTGCATACGCTCTGTCGCTTGCAGGGATTAGAGTTTGAGACGGGACTGGCAGGACCTGGAAGTTCGGTGACGGTAGCGGATTTGCTGAATGAAGTCTATTTTAAGGCAGGAACAGGGAAGGCGATCGGAGATTGTGCGATCACCGGAACTCCCAAACGAAGAACTGTGAGAACCGAGGAAAACAGCACTGAAAACCCCTCCGAAAAGCAGATTCATTGGTCCGTCGTCCGTCGTGCAGCAGGGTTATTAAACAAAGTAGATATTGGGTTATCCGATGCGGTTACAGATATCCTCGTCCGACAAAAGCAGATTACTGTCGGTAAAGCTTATAGTGAGGCATCCCTAATTTCTCGTCCGATGTCTTATACAGAAATTGTGGACAAAATTCGGCTGTTCTGCGGGGAAGACATTCGCGATCGCGTCTTGACTCAGGAGATTTTACTCTATCTGGGGTTATTAATCAAGTCAGAACCGGACTTATTTGATGGATTGCTCACCCTGCGTGTGAGTTACTTAATCTTGCTGATTACTAGTGAACTTGCCAAAGAATTAAACCTTACCCAAGATGAAGCTTATGAACGGGTGATGGAATTAAGTCCTTTTCAGATTAATACTCGCTTGCGGGAAGTCTTGAAAGGATATGCAGGGATGAATAAACTCCTGAAAAAACAAGAATCCTTGCACGTCCAACAGCAGGAACAAGAGATTGACTGGGTGGTGCTTCCTTCCCCCCATGAAACCGAAGAAATCTCTGGAAATTGGCATCGACGGCGGCAGTTAGATGGTGCTGCCGGACGAGTTCCGAAAGAGTTTTATCCTCGGGTGTGGCAAGTCATGCAACATTGTAAAGGGCTAGTAATTGGGGATAAATTAGAGCGCCGCAATCGCTTAGATAGTGAGTTGATTTTAGCAGAAATGACCCCAGGAGAAAAGAATTTTGCCCTCCGGGTGGAACATTTGTTGAATAAAATTCAGGCACCGGAATACCGACAGGTAAATATTGAAACCTTGATGGAACTTGCGGCAATTTGCGATCGCAACCCGGATTTACAGATTCAGGAATATATCGTCCTGGATGTCTTAATTGGTCATGCAGTGCGATTAGCCTGGATTGATAGTCATCCAGAACGAAGCGACTGCTATGATGAAGATAAAGCCTTAGCATGGCCTTCATTTTACAATACTTCCCCCTACGTTTGCGCCAGTTTTGTAGTGAAAGCATTCCGCTACCTGACCAAATTTGGCAAGGCGATCGCTGTCGGCTAATTTAACGGTCCCAAAAAACTAGAAACCGGGTTTCTGATCCAACTTGTTGCTATTTGCAACAGATTGTTCAAAGAAACCCAGGTTCTCAAGTTAACTGTCTTTCATTCCCCGGAAACCTGCGCCAAACACTGCACAAATTCTTGATGTTCTGCTGTCTGTAACCCTTGCTGTAACAGAGTATTCAGCGTCGCACCATTTTTTTGCAACAACGCTTCCACGCATAACCATAAGCCAGGAAATACTTGCGATCGTAAAATCCCTTGTTCATCCGGTACTAAGGCAACGTATCGCCCTTCTTCTAAGATAAACCAATCCAGTTTATTCTCATAAATTTGCCAGACAAGATATTCTTTAACCCCATTCCTTTCATAAGCATTCAGCTTATCATTTAGGTCATAACTCGCACTAGAAGCAGCAATTTCTACAATTAATTCCGGGGACCCTTCAATATAGTCATCGTCACTAATCCAAGACTTACCCCCCATTGCTGGTTCAAGGCGTAATAAAGCATCGGGTTGCGGTTCATTCTCCTCATCTAGCCGAACCGTGGCGTTATCATAAAACCCTACCCCTGGTGTTGCCATCCAATAAGTACCTAACCAAGCCATCATAATCGCATGAGGGTTAGCATGCCGATTCGCATGAACGGGGGACGCCACAAACACAACTCCTTCGACTAATTCAGCTTTTTTAATATCCGGTGCAGCCTGATACCGATGCTCAAACTCATCACGAGTCAGGCGATCGCCACTTTCTAAAGGGGGAGTATTCCGCACAGAAATAGTAGTCATCGGCATACAATGAGACATTAGGTTATATTCATTTTATAGCAAGTTTCTATCTATTGGCGCATTTACATCAAAAAAGTTGCGTTTATCAAATTAGGTTTTCATCCTCACTTGGTATGGAATCAGCAGTGGACCCCAATAGAGCGAGTATTTAGCTCGCTCTATATCACCCTTTGTTAGCTATATCACCCTTTGTTAGTCTTTTAAACACGTTTTAGAGCGGTTTTATACACCTTCTCATTTGCTTTGGCTGACTCAAACAAATCAACGACAGGATGGGGATAATCCTTGCCAATCTGCACTCCAAACCGCTGCTGTTCTACTGGCAATAACTTCCACGGTTCATGCACTTTAGTTGCTGGAACCTTTGCCAACTCCGGTAACCAATGCTTGACATATTCTCCCTCGGGGTCATAATCTTTAGATTGCTTGATAATATTAAAAAAGCGAAACCCCCGAGCATCATTGCCGACCCCAGCGGTGTAATTCCAATTCCCCCAGTTGCTACAAACATCATAATCAATCAGCATAGACTCAAACCATTCTGCTCCCATTTGCCAATTGATGCCGAGGTTTTTAGTCAGGAAACTGGCGACATTTTGTCTACCTCGATTGGACATAAAGCCAGTTGCTGCGAGTTCGCGCATATTGGCATCTACAAGGGGAAATCCGGTTTTTCCTTGTTGCCAGAGGGTGAATTTTTGCCAGTCTTCTTGCCAGGGGATGGGGATTCCTTGTAATCCGGATTGACGGAAGATGGCATTGCCATGTTTGGCGCAGATGAATCGGAAGTAATCTCTCCAAAGTAACTCGAAAATTAGCCAATAGGTAGAATCATTTTTGATGCGTTGGGTTTCGTAGTCTTGGACTTGTTGGTAAATGTAGCGGGGGGAGAGGCAACCCAAGGATAACCAGGGGGAAAATTTGGAGGAATAATCAGCGCCAAGCATTCCGTTACGGGTTTCTTTGTAGGTTCGCAGGCGATCGCCACTCCAAATATAGTCCTGCAATCGAGCAATTCCGGCGCTTTCTCCTCCGGTAAAGGGGAGGACCGCTTTGGAGGCGATCGCAACTTTCTCCACACCTAATTCCGTTAAGCTGGGTAACTTACCTGTCTCTATTTCCGGTAACGATGGCAACTGGGTAGGAGTGGGAAAGCAGGAATCTGGTGTGGCTGTTTTTTCCACTTGTTTGCGAAAGTGGGTGAATAATTCGGGAATATAGGGGATATCAAACGGGAGGCGATCGCAATGATAAAGCGTATGTCCCCAGAAGGATTTGAGGTCAATATTTAAAGATTTGACAGCTTGGGAGAGTGCCGTTTCTACCGCAACTTCTTCCGCCGTTACTTCCTGATAGAAATAAATGGCTGAGGCATTGACTGGTTGCGCGATTTGAGGTAAGATTAATTCAGGCTTTCCAATCTCAATGATTAAGTTACTGCCGAGGTTTTGCAGAGATTGGCGCAGGTTGGCAACACTTTCGAGTAAAAACTGGGCGCGGAATGGGCCGGTTTTTGGAAACCCATAAGTAGTTTTAGAAAATTGTCTGGGGTCGAAACAATAGATAGGGACAATCGGCGCATGAGTTTCGATGGCGCGATGCAGGGGTTCGTGATCATGTACGCGCAAATCGTTGCGATACCAGAGGATAATCGGTTGGGATGTCATCGTTTGTATATATAGGGTGTATTCTCATGTCATGGCTCTGCCGTGACACGGGCATCTTGCGGCTCTGCCGCCTGTTACTGGAGGCAAGTCACGAGGATGGGAGGAGGGTACAGGAGGCAGAGCCTCCAATTGTGCGTGACTCGGCAGAGCCAAGTCACGAGGATATAGTATAAAAAAAAGGCAGTTCATGAAAACTGCCTTTACTGTAACTTAAATGATGGATACCCTACCGACTATTACCAATTGCCGGGGCTTCCATTGGTTCTCCTAACGCAACGGATGCGCCTTCCGCCAACGTGGGTACTGAGTTCCGCAATCTGGCGGTTAGCTGTACCGTGGTGGCATCATAGATTTGGGTGAGAATCTTGGGATATAACCCAATCCCAATAATCGGCACCAGCAGGCAAGCAATGATAAACACTTCCCGAGGTTCGGAATCAATCAGGGCTTCATGTTCCACTAATTCTTTATTCTCTGGTCCATAGAGCATTTCTCGCAACATGGACAGGAGATAAATCGGGGTGAGAATGACCCCAACTGCCGCTAAGAAGACGATGACGACGCGGAAGGGGAGGCTATAGGCATCGCTGGTGGCAAAACCAACAAAGACCATTAATTCAGCCACGAATCCACTCATTCCCGGCAACGCTAAGGAAGCTAGGGAACAAGTTGTCCACATGGCAAAGGACTTTTTCATCTTTTTGCCGATACCGCCCATTTCATCCAACATCAGAGTATGGGTGCGATCGTAAGTTGCTCCCACCATAAAGAACAAACTTGCCCCAATTAGCCCATGAGAGACCATTTGCAGGACTGCACCGCTTAATCCTAAGTCGGTGAATGAGCCAATCCCGATTAGCACAAATCCCATGTGAGAAATCGAAGAATAGGCAATCTTCCGTTTGAGGTTGCGTTGTGCGAAAGAGGTGAGGGCCGCATAAATGATATTCACCACCCCGAGGATGACTAAAATTGGGGCAAACACCGCGTGAGCGTCGGGTAACATTTGGGCATTCATGCGGATGATGGCGTATCCTCCCATCTTCAGCAGAATCCCGGCGAGTAACATATGCACTGGGGCTGTCGCTTCCCCGTGAGCATCGGGTAACCAGGTATGCAGGGGGAAGATGGGCAGTTTGACGCCGTAGGCAATTAAAAATGCTGCATAGAGCAACAGTTCTAAGTTAATGACGTAATCCTTCGCTGCCAGGGACTGCATATCAAAGGTAACGGTATCCCCGTAGAAGGCCATTGCGAGGCCCGCCAGCAGAATAAACAGGGAACCGCCTGCGGTGTAGAGGATAAATTTGGTGGCTGCATAGAGGCGTTTTTTACCGCCCCAGATGGACAGTAGCAGATACACCGGAATCAGTTCCAATTCCCACACCAGGAAGAACAACAGCATATCTTGGACAGCAAAAACGGCAATCTGTCCACCATACATCGCCAAAATCAAGAAGAAAAACAGTTTTGGCTTTAGGGTGACGGGCCAGGAGGCCAAGATTGCCAGGGTGGTGATAAATCCGGTGAGGATAATCAGGGGCATGGATAAGCCATCGGCCCCGACTGACCAGTTGAGGTCTAAGGCAGGAACCCAAGAATAGCTTTCAAAAAGCTGGATATTGGGGTTGCTGAGGTCGTAATGATTACAGAAGGTGTAAACAATGAGGGCAAAGTCAATGAGTCCGACGATTAGGGCATACCAACGCACCGTGCGCCCATCTTTATCGGGGATAACAGGGATGAGTAGGGATGCCGCGATCGGAAACAGGATAATTGTAGTCAGCCAAGGAAATTCAGCCATGTTCATAGATCGCTATCAAAATTCATCAAGATACTAAATCCAGTGGTCAAAAGCCTTCTTTTTTCGTCTTAGCGCGCGCAGGCGGGCTATAGCCCTAACGGGTATGGCTTCGCTAGTGTTCTGTGAGCCTCCACCCTTCAGGGTGCAGGTTTTTATCCAACCGGATTGAGTATAGAAAACTCACCCGTCACACTACAGAAGCCAGAATTAACTCCGAGGCAAGGATGCTGGAATTCTGGCTTCTGCTTGGGCGACAGATGAATTAGGTTAAGTCACGCCGGAGAGAATGACTAAGCCTAAAACCGCCACAAAGACGATTAAGGCATAGAATTGGGCGCGACCGTTTTCAAAGTATTTGAGTCCTTCGCCACTGATGACGGTAATCAACCCGGTGAGGTTGACGGCCCCATCAACGACGCGATAATCGACTTCCATCACCTGTCTGGCTAACCGGCGGGAACCGACGACAAACAGGGAGTTGTAGATTTCGTCAAAGTACCATTTCTTGCGGGAGAGCAAGTAAAGGGGTTTGATTTGAGAGGCGATCGCCTTGGGGTCGATTTTCCGACTCAAGTACATCAGGGATGCCAAGGTAATCCCCAGCAACGCAATTCCCACGGAACTACCGCCCATCACCAAGAATTCGGTGAGGTTGAATTCTTCGGCGTGTTCGGCAATTTCCAGCATGGATTCACTGGGAGGATGAATAAACGCCTCAAAGTAATTGGCAAACGGAGTCCCCACTAACCCAATCAGGACCGAAGGCACGGCCAGGGCCATCAAGGGGAAGGTCATGGCTAGGGGGGACTCGCGGGGATATTCGCTGTGATGACCGTGAGAGTGGTCATCGTGGCTGGCTTCCAGTTCCCGAGGGTCCATTGCACCGGGACCAAAGGCGAGGATGGGTTCCCCAGCTTCAGCTTCGGTTTTGAGTTCGTGACGAATCTCGGTGTCGTTGCCTCGGAAGGGTCCTTCAAAGGTCATGAAGTACATCCGGAACATATAGAAGGCGGTCATCCCGGCAGTTAGCCAGCCGACGCCCCAGAGGGCGGGATTGGCTTCAAAGGCGGCCCCGAGGATTTCGTCTTTGGACCAGAATCCAGCAAAGGGCGGGATGCCGCAAATGGCGAGGGTGCCGATCGCAAAAGTAGCAGCGGTAATCGGCATAAATTTCCGCAGTCCCCCCATTAGCCGCATATCTTGGGCCAAGGTGGGGTCATGACCGACGACTTCTTCCATGCCATGAATCACGGATCCAGACCCGAGAAACAGCATGGCTTTGAAGTAGGCATGGGTCATGAGGTGAAATAATCCGGCGCTGTAGGCCCCGATGCCCATTGCCATGACCATGTAACCCAGTTGGGACATGGTGGAGTAGGCTAACCCTTTTTTGATGTCGGTTTGGGTGAGGGCGATCGTGGCCCCCAGGAAGGCGGTGAAACATCCGGTCCAGGCAATGACGGTCATGGCGCTGGGGATATGTTCAAAGACGGGATACATCCGGGCGATTAAGAAGACTCCGGCAGCCACCATCGTGGCGGCGTGGATTAAAGCCGAGATGGGAGTGGGGCCTTCCATTGCGTCCGGTAGCCAGACGTGGAGGGGGAATTGAGCAGATTTGGCAACGGGTCCGAGAAAGACTAAGACGGCTAAGAGGGCCGCGACCCCTGCACCGATCGCCCCAGATTGGACGAGATCTTGCAGGCGATCGCCCATGATTTGAAAATCAAAACTATCCGTTGCCCAATATAAGCCCAACATCCCCAACAGCAGACCAAAGTCGCCAACGCGGTTGGTAACAAAGGCTTTTTGACAAGCATCTGCTGCCGGTTTGCGATCGAACCAAAAGCCGATCAGCAAATAGGAACACATCCCCACCAGTTCCCAGAAGATATAAACCTGAACCAGGTTCGGACTGATCACCAGACCCAACATTGAGGAGCTAAACAGGCTCAGGTAGGTGTAAAAGCGCACATATCCGGGATCATGAGCCATGTAGCCATCGGTGTAAATCATCACCAACAGGGCCACCGTAGTCACGATCGCCAACATCAGCGCCGAGAGGTGGTCAATGGTGTAACCCATTGTTAGGTGAAAATTCCCCGCCGCCGCCCATTCCAGGCTGTAGGTGTAGGGTTCATGGCCTTGGATTTGGCTCCAGAGCAAAGCAAAGGACAACACCATTGCTGCACCTACGGAGGAGACCAAGAATGCGGCGGTCGCTTGCCGCAGATTATTGGTCGTCTTGTTATAAGAAATCAGGCCCAAGCCGACCAGCATTGCCCCTAATAAGGGCAGAACTGGAATCAGCCAAGCATACTGATAAATTGGTTCCATCGCTGACGCCCACTTAAATACTTCTTTACTGAGTTAACTCACTGGTTAACATTTTGACATAGACCCGCCATAGAAACGGGAGACTAGGGATATCATAGCGATATTCACTCATTTGCATTTTTGGGGTTCTCTGATATAATCTGCGATCGCTTCCAGAAAGACCCTTGCGCTCCCAATTTTCCCCGCCCTTCAACCCCAAAGGAAAAACCCCACCCAGATTAGACTAGATGGGGTTTAGCTGTTTCACTTTTTAAGAACAAGTCACGAAATCACCCGCAGTACAGGCACTGTGATTAACCCCAAAAAAGTGCCTTGCTGTAAAAAATTCCTGACGAGAGACTCTCATCAGGAATTGATGGCCGGTTGTAATTTGGAATAAGAACGCCCTTTTTGAGTGTTCAGGAGCAGGGACCTTAATTCCCTCGTTAGGTCGTCCCGTCCTTGGAACCCTTCAATGCGATGGATAATGGATCCTCCCTCAAACAAAATTAGGGTAGGCAATGTCGCAATCCGATAGGTACTCGCCCGCTTTAAGGTTTGATCGGCATTAATTCCGGCAATTTTCACCGTTTCGCCCCATT
>CBFGOM010000215.1:0-10127 GCA_965650385.1 uncultured Oscillatoriaceae bacterium | reverse complement strand
GTCGGGAATTGGTAGTGGATTTACGTTATTTTATGCGCCGATATTTTTTGTTAATGAGGTGGGATTAACTAAAACTGCGGTGGGGTTTGCTTTAGGCATCGGTTCGATCGCCGGAATTCTGGGGCGGATTATCAGTGGTTCCTGTCTGGATTCCCCGCATTGGGGCCGCAAACGCACCTTACTAGCAGCCGCGATTATTTCGGCGATCGCCTCTGCGGTATTAGCCGTTGCCAATGGGTTTAACATCCTGGTTTTAGGGAATATTCTCATGGGGTTTGGTATCGGCTTATATTGGCCCGCTACTGAGTCCGTGGTGGCGGATTTAACCTCCGGAGGACAACGCCATGAAGCTTATGCAATGGCCCGACTTGGAGATAGTTTAGGGTTACAAGTGGGGGTGATTTGGGGTGGTTTTTTGATTTCAGTAACCGGGGAATATCGGTTACTGTTTATCATTGATTCTGCTTCATTTGTACTATTTTTCGGATTGATTTGGATGGCGATTACAGAACCTCAGCGCCAGGGGGGTGCTTCTAAACCCCCCTTGCAAGGATGGATGAGTGCCTTGCGCGATCGCACCTTAATGGTATATGCCTTGGTGAATATTATTTTTACCACCTATATCGCCCAAATTCAAACAACTTTACCTCTGTATCTCAGTGATTTTGTGGAATCAGAAGACAGCGGCAGGGGATTTTCCCCTGGAACTATTGGGGGATTATTTACCTGGCATTTAGCCCTTTGTATCTTGATGCAATTGCCCGTTTCCCGAGTCTTCAAAGACTTGCGACATTCCAAAGTCTTGGCAATTTCTGGCATTTTATGGGCAGCCGGATTTATCTTTATTGGCATTACGGGAACGATTTCAAATTCACCTTTAGTCACCGCCACGATCGCCCTGGGGATTCTGGCGATCGCCATTGTAGTTTACAATCCCGCTGCCTCCTCTTTAGTGGCAGAAATGGCCCCGGCTTCTTTGCGGGGAGTCTATTTATCTCTGAACTCTCAATGTTGGGCGATCGGTTATTTTATCGGCCCTATTTTAGGGGGATGGGTGTTAGATTTACCCCGTCCCCTTTCTGATGGATTATGGCCCGGATTAGTGCTCAGTGTCGGGATTGTGATTTGGATTTTACAAGTTCTTGACCGAATGTTAGTGCAACGAAAACGCCTAAGTGAATCGCAAATTTAATGAATCCAAAAACGCCTGAAGCCGTTACTATAAACAGGGTCTTTG
This sequence comes from uncultured Oscillatoriaceae bacterium, assembly GCA_965650385.1. Taxonomy (GTDB): domain Bacteria; phylum Cyanobacteriota; class Cyanobacteriia; order Cyanobacteriales; family Laspinemataceae; genus Laspinema. The sequence goes on along the minus strand of CBFGOM010000215.1, from coordinate 8,890 downwards.
TTATCTTTCTTAGTTTTTAGTAACGCCTTCAGGGGTTATTTTTATTTAGCGCCGACGTTGTTGCAACTTGCGATAAACGTCCCGTAAATCTACATTGTGTTTCGCTAAAGCAACCATTGAATGGTAGAATAAATCAGCGACTTCCCCGGCGATCGCATCGGCATCATCATCTTTACAAGCCATCACTACTTCTGCCGATTCTTCCCCAATCTTCTTGAGAATTTTATTATCCCCACCCGCGATTAATCTAGCGGTATAAGAATCTTCTGAGGGATTGTCTCGGCGATCGCAAATCACCGCAAAAACCTGGGATAGCGTATCTGCCGGAGGCGCAGCAATTTGGCCCTCAACTTGATGAAAACAACTGCGTTCCCCCGTATGGCAGGCAATATCGCCCACTTGTTCAATGCCAATTAATAGGCAGTCACTGTCGCAGTCATAGCGAAGCGATCGCACCTTTTGGAGATGTCCCGATGTTGCTCCTTTATGCCACAATTCTTGGCGCGATCGACTCCAATACCAGCATTCCCCAGTCTCCAGGGTTTTTTGTAACGATTCCGCATTCATCCAGGCCATCATCAACACGGTTCCATCCAGATAATCCTGGGCGATCGCCGGAACTAGACCCTGTTCATTATAGCGAATCCGCTCCACCGGAATCGCCGTTTTACTGCTTACCATTTCAGTCTCCGACATAACAGTTATGTAAACTTAACATCTTTGATTTTCTGACTCCAAGCATCGCCATAATGCTGAACTTCTAAAAAATTTGCATTTTGCGGCGCAGGCTTGTAAACTCGAAAAGTTCGGGCAATGCCCAAGGTCGCTGCACTTTCCAAGGGTCCAAAAAAGCGCGAATCCCGGTCCAAAAAGTACGGTTGATTGGCCCATTGTTCCATTTGATGCCGATTCAGAAAAAAGCAGCCCGAATGGGGATTTTCTGCGCGCTTAATGGTAATCGGTTGACCCAGAACTTTACCCGTTAGCACTAGATTATCACTAAAATAGTGAGCAAAATTATCTTGTTTGCCCGTTTTGAATTCTAACTCGGGGTCAATGTAAAATTTTTTAACCGGCTGTTTTTTCCCCCGTTCAAAGCGATTGGGTTGCAGGACAGCATGATTGCCAATATAACCCGTAAACCAGGATAATTTTTGAAAAAAGTCCGGGTCACTTAAAATAATGTCATCTTCCAAATAGCAATAATAATCATAGCGGCCTAACTGTTGTTTTAATACCCCGTGACATTCAAACCCCAACAACATGGGATGACAAGCAAAAGACTGATGGGTATAAGAATCCGGAGTCACCGGCAATTGTTGCAGCAGATGTAACCCTTGAGTCGTGCAGATGATAATCGAGAGTTCTACAGAAGTTTCCCCATTTGCTGGGAGGGTATATAACTGCTGATTGTACTGAAAATAGAACTGCGATCGCCTATTGTAATTTCCATGTAACGATTCAAGGCACTGAGTTAATGCTTGAATCCTAGGCTGGGAGTCAGGGCTTAACGATGCATAACCGCCCCCTCCATTGGGATTGAAAACATGAGGAATGGTCACTAAAACCCGCATAATCGCTGTCTGTAAAACTCTGTTAACACTGGGTAATCAGATTTCTGGATGGGGAGGAGATCAAGGGGAGAAGAAAACGGATTTCATCGCCCGAATTGGGTGCAAAGCCCATAAAATTTATGTCAATAAACCCAGTTTCTAACCGCTCTATAGCGAGGTTCAATCAGGTGTTCATAAAACAGCGAGCAAAATGCTCCTACAACAAGACTATCAGGCTTTGAACCCTTAATATGCATGATTTAGACTCGCTCTACCAGCGCACTAGCCCTCGGGACTGCGATCGGGGTAGGATTGAACATTATAACTTGGACGCTCCTCTTAAACACTTCCCACCCAAAAGCCGTATTCTAAACAAAGTCAACCGTTAAGCCTCTGGCAAAGGAGACCCCTTTGGTTACAACTACCTTCAATACCACAAAATCCGAAGAAATTTTCGCAGCCGCTCAAAAACTGATGCCCGGAGGGGTCAGTTCCCCCGTGCGTGCCTTCAAATCCGTAGGGGGACAACCCATCGTTTTTGATAGAGTCGAAGGCGCCTATGTTTGGGACGTAGATGGAAACCACTACATCGATTATGTGGGAACTTGGGGACCCGCCATCTGTGGACACGCTCACCCCGAAGTCATTGCGGCCCTCCATGATGCCTTAAATAAAGGTACCAGCTTTGGTGCACCCTGTTACCAAGAGAACGTCCTCGCCGAAATGGTAATTGATGCCGTTCCCTGCATCGAAATGGTGAGATTTGTTAACTCGGGAACCGAAGCTTGTATGGCGGTTTTACGCCTGATGCGTGCCTTCACCGGACGAGAGAAATTAATCAAATTTGAAGGCTGTTATCACGGGCACGCCGATATGTTCCTGGTGAAAGCGGGTTCCGGCGTTGCCACCTTGGGACTGCCGGACTCTCCCGGGGTTCCCAAATCCACCACCGCCAATACCCTCACCGCACCTTACAACGATTTAGAAGCCGTTAAAGCTTTATTTGCGCAAAATCCTGGGGAGATTGCGGGGGTAATTTTAGAACCCGTTGTCGGCAATGCGGGATTTATTCCCCCAGATGCTGGATTCCTGGAAGGATTGCGGGTCCTAACTCAGGAACATGGCGCATTACTGGTGTTTGATGAAGTCATGACAGGATTCCGGATTGCCTATGGCGGTGCCCAGGAAAAATTCGGCGTTACCCCGGACTTAACCACTTTGGGTAAAGTGATTGGCGGGGGATTACCCGTCGGGGCTTATGGTGGACGCCGGGACATCATGGAAATGGTGGCCCCCGCTGGTCCGATGTATCAAGCCGGGACCCTTTCCGGGAATCCCTTAGCCATGACGGCGGGAATCAAAACCCTAGAATTGCTCAACAAACCCGGAACTTACGAGTATCTGGATAAGGTTACCCAAAAGTTGAGCGAGGGACTGCTGAAAATCGCCAAAGAAACAGGACATGAAGCCTGCGGCGGTCAAATTAGCGCTATGTTTGGCTTATTTTTCAATCCCGGACCTGTGCATAGTTATGAAGATGCCAAAAAATCCGACTTGAGCAAATTTGCCCGCTTCCATCGTGGAATGTTAGAACGGGGAGTGTATTTAGCGCCTTCTCAATTTGAGGCCGGATTTACTTCTTTGGCTCATACTGATGAAGATATCGATCGCACCTTGGCGATCGCCCATGAGGTCATGTCTGGTCTATAGCGAATCCTACCTAACCGGATTTTCTGTCGTCGTTGAGAATTAAGACCATCAGGAGGAATAAACATCCTGATGGTCTTAATTCTAATTGTGTTTTTTTTGTGTTAATTTATATCAAATTTCAAGTCCCTTTGACTCGAATATCCTAGATAAGTATTACTCACTTAAAACAGCAAACTCGATGAAAATCCAACAACAGCCACACCAATTTCGAGGGGGTCCGCTTTTTTGGACTGCATTACTCGCCCTCCCCATCGCCTTCACGATGCCTGAATTTGCCCGGGCACAACCCGTGAATGAACAGGAACTCCAAAGCATTCTCGAAACCAGACAGATTGCTTTGGATGCCTTAAATAACCGAGATTTTACCAGCATTGAGCCCTATTTACATCCCGCTTTCACGATTACCACGGTAGATAACCAGGTATTTCATACCATCAGCGAATTTGAAACCTATTGGAATGAACAATTTAACGGACCGATTGAACGGCTGACCATGAGTTTGGAAGGGGAAACCATCCGCACTTTTTTATCTCCCCAAATAGAAGTCGCCTCGGGAGAAGCTCTTTCTACCTTTTATTTCCGAGATGGAAACGAGGAAACAATGCCTCTGCGCTGGACTGCCGTCCTCCAAAAAGTGCAGAACACCTGGACTATTCAATCTCTCCATTTTTCCGCTAATTTACTAGATAATCCTCTTTTAAACTACACTGAAAAACGAGGGAATTTGATGGCGGTGGGGACATCTGTAACTGGGGTATTGGTGGGGGCGCTGTTGATGTTTTTACTCCGTCGGTAAACAGAATGTTTAAATCGGAGATTCGGTTGTTAAGAGAATAAAGATGGGGAGACCTTGGAAACTGAAGGTTCTAGGTATCCTTGTAAGAATACAGGGCTCTGCGACACTGACAAAAAAGGGATATCTACACAAATCCCCCACCTTAAACAGGTGGAGGATTTTTTAGACCTAATCTAAACCCAATGAACTAGGAGGGGGTTTACTAACGCGTTTGATTTAAGTATTGGATCAAGTCATCAGACCCCCCAATATGTTTACCGTTGATGTAAACTTGTGGAACAGTTGTTGCTCCCGAAATTGCGCGTAAAGAACGGGTAGTAATATTATCTTTTAAGACAATTTCTTCATACTCAAACCCATGTTCTTTGAGCGCCGCTTTAGCGCGCGCACAATAAGGACAACCTTCTTTAGTTAACAGGGAAACACATTCAGGTTTCTTCGCTTCTGGGTTGATATACTTGAGCATTGTCTCTGCATCAGAGACTTCAAAGGGGTCGCCTTCCACCTCGGGTTCGATAAACATTTTTTCAATGGTTTTATCTTTGACTAACATGGAATAGCGCCAAGAACGCTTGCCAAATCCGAGGTCTTCTTTATTGACCAGCATTCCCATTTTTTCGGTGAATTCGCCATTCCCATCGGGAATGAAGGTGATGTTATCTGCTTTTTGTTCCTTTTTCCATTCATTCATCACAAAGGGGTCATTGACAGAAATGCAGATAATGTCATCAACACCATTGGCTTTGAAGGTAGGGGCTAATTCATTGTAGCCGGGAACGTGAGTAGAGGAACAAGTAGGGGTAAATGCGCCCGGTAGAGAAAAGACGATTACGGTTTTCCCTGCAAAGAGATCATGGGTAGAAAGGGTTATCCAATCTCCATTTTGACGGGTTTTCAAGGTAACATCAGGAACGGTTTGACCTTCACGATTTTGCAACACGATAGATTTCTCCGAGTAGTTGATTTAGGAATGGATGCCCGAATTTAGGGTTAATTCGGGCCATAAAACCCTGCGTTTATTCTTGGGGCTAGAGTGGATAAAACCCAAGGCAACGGCGTTCAGCTTTCATTTCTGTAAGGGTGGAAAAGAAAGCCGGGGATTGAGTGCTTCACTATTGTAGCGAATCTCAGCGACGGTTCAAAGTATCGGGCAAGGGTAGGGGTGATCTGTGGTTCACGGCGATCGCTATTATGTCTGAGGATCCTTGACAAAAATTAACATCGAAGGTAACAGCGCCCTAGTGAATAAATTGCAATAACTCGCGCTGTTGCCAGAGCATTAATATACCTGTAATTGCCATGGTTGCCAGTGCAAGTTGACGAAAGTGCTGGTTACTCATGCTACGCAGGACATAGCGACCCAGGAGGTTACCGGGGGCGGCGGCGAGTCCGATCGCCAACCCATATCCTAGGTACTGTGGTGTCATTGCACCAAAGGCCAAATAAATCACAATCTTGACAATATGAATCACCACTACATTAGCAGCTTTGGTGGCAATCATTTCTTCTTTGATTAATCCATATTTAAGATAAAGGGGATTTAAAAGGGGACCGCTACTGCCGATGAGTCCGGAAATAAAAGCATACAAAAATCCGGCAGGTAAAAAATACCAGGTGGCGATCCGAAAACTACTTTCTTGTTTTTTAAGCCCAAATCCCACTACGCTCAAGATCAAAAATAAGCCGATCAGGAGTTGTAGCCATTCTATATTCATTTGGGTAAACAAATATGCCCCTAAAATTGCTCCCAAAATCGCACCGGGTAGATACCACAGAGTAATTTTCCAGTTAATATCATTCCAGAATAAAACGATCCGTTGCGAGTTGCCCAGCAACATTCCAATGGTAATTACGGGTGCCACTGAACCCGATCCAAGCAAAAGGTTAACCAGTGGAATTAGGAGGAGTGGACTGCCTGCGGCTGCTAAGGTACTGGTAAACCAGGACAGGAAACTAGCGAGGGTTAACCAAACAAGGAGTATGGACACGAATGGAACGGCTGTTAAAGTTCTTTATGTCTTATTCTCCCATTTTTAACCAAATTTTAACCAAGGAAGTTCTGCTAAACGAGTCGGGTTCCGAGGAAAGTCAAGCAGTCTGGGGAAGACAGGCGCATGAACAGGGTTTTGAGGCTGATTGTCTGATTGCCAGGGAGGGGCCATTTGTTGCTTAAGTGGAGACCCTTGGAAAGCGAAGCCCCCCTACCTTTACCTTTAGGGTTGGCCCTCCTAGTATGCATTTGTCTGGGTCGTCAATGGAATCTGATAGTCTTAATAGCAAAGGCAGGGGTTTGAAACCTCGACTGTGTTTTAGGTAGAGTGATAAGGGGGTTTGAGTTTTAATGCGTACAAATAGCAAGAAACGACTGAAGTCGTTCCTACGAAATTAAGAAACGACTACAAGAATTTTTGATATTTGCCTTCGATGCAAATTGCCTAATTTACCTACCCCCCGATGAAACGTTTGATAAAGTTCAACTTATTTTTATAAGGCGGGTAACGAAAATCCAAATCAAAGCGGAAGGACTTCTCTAACACACTTTTTCTGTGAGAAAATGTATCAAAACTGGCTTTGCCATGATAAGACCCCATGCCACTTTCCCCGACTCCCCCAAAGGGTAATTCAGAAACTCCCAGATGCGTGATGGTATCGTTGATACAAACCCCACCGGAAGAAGTTTCTCGAAGCACTTGTTGCTGCTTTTGTTTATCGTTAGAAAATAGATAAAGGGCGAGGGGTTTAGGTTTTTGGTTGATGAGGGCGATCGCCTCGTCTAGTTTGTCATAGTTCAAAACCGGCAAAATTGGCCCAAAGATTTCTTCTTGCATAATCGGCGAGGTGAGGGAAACGCCATCAATGACGGTTGGTGCAATATAGCGATCGCCTGCATCGGTTTGACCTCCGACTATAATTTCTCCCTCTTGGAGTAAACCCTGGAGGCGAGCAAATTGTTTATCATTAATAATCCGGCCATAGTCTGGATTATTGATAGGGTTTTGACCATAAAATTCGGTAATGGTGCGTTCAAGTCCGACCAAAAAATCAGCTTTAATCCGACGATTCACCAGGAGATAATCTGGGGCGATACAGGTTTGACCTGCATTCATAAATTTGCCCCAAACAATCCGCTTGCAAGCGGTAGGCAAGTCAATATCAGTCTCAACAATACAAGGACTTTTTCCGCCGAGTTCTAGGGTAACCGGGGTGAGATGTTTGGCTGCCGCTTCCATCACAATTCGGCCAACTTGAGTCCCGCCCGTAAAGAAGATATGGTCAAATTTTTGTGATAATAATTCTTGGGACGCTTCGACCCCACCTTCTATCACCGCAATATAACTCGGGTCGAAAGTTTTGCGGATTAAGTCGGCGACTAAGCGGGAAGTATGGGGAGCAATTTCGGAAGGTTTTAAGGTGACGCAGTTCCCAGCAGCAATTGCTCCAAGTAAGGGAGAAATAGTTAGCTGAAAGGGGTAATTCCAAGGACTAATAATCAAAACTACGCCTAACGGATCGGGATAAATACGCGCTACACTGGGGAATTGGTCGATGGGACGGGCGACGGTTTTAGGTTTCGCCCAGGATTTAATATGTTTGAGGACATAATTGATTTCTCGAATTACACCAACTTCGATCAAATAGGCTTCAACTTCAGACTTTTTCAGGTCTTGATTCAGGGCATTAATGATGAGTTCTTTGCTATCAATAACGCCTTGTTTCAGCCGTTCCAGTTGTTCAATGCGAAATTCGAGGTCTTTGGTTTTACCTGTGGCAAAAAATTGGCGTTGGGCCTCAATTACGTCATGAATCCGAGATGTGGTCAGCATGAAGGATATCCTTAAATTGATGGTAGAGGTTAACCCAGGGCGATCGCCCTTGTTCTATTGTATCTATTGTAGAGACGCTTGGAGGGTTGCCGACTTTTGACCCCAATTTTGGATGAATCAGAAAATGTTATCGTCATCCGTTACTTAAGTGACAAATAATCGAGTTTAGCCCTAGGGATGGTTATACACCATCAGGTTTTTAAAAGTCGATATTAAATTTATTGTCAAGTGAGGGCGCAAGCATTTACTCCGACAAAAAATAATGATTTTTCCTCATTAAATTTACTACCTTGACCGGGCTAGTTTTCAAAGACTTCTTACAACTGAATTCCGTAGAGAATTCTTAGTGGGTGAGGAAGGGGGAAAAGGTTGTAACCATTGATGGGACTGTTGAATCGCATGATCTAAAGCGGTTTTATAAGCGGTGATTTTTTGTGCGACTAAGGGATGTTTACGATGAGTGGGAGGGACGGTTTGCAGGAGGGCGATCGCTTCTTGCCAGTGAGAGGCGATCGCATTCCAGTCATAGAGAGAAAAGGCCGATTTTGTGAGATGGGTGGCCGTTTCAGCCGTTGCCACAGCCCGCTCAAAGGGGTCAGTTCGTCTCACTTGTCGTCCTGCATAAGTCACCTTGAGTTGAGCTTCGCCTAAGAGTTGTTCCGCCAAGAGTCGATTGGAATGGTTGGTAGGGACCCGGGAAAGATGAGCGATCGCCTTTTGCCACTCCCCCCTCACCGTTTCCCATTCCCCCATTGAATTTGCTGTGTTTTCCAGCTTTGTGACGCTTTCTATTTGAGCGACTGCCTGATTATAGGGGTCAAGTTGGGCTATTTTCTGATGCACTTGAGTGAGATGACTTTCATATTCTGTAATTTTTGGGGCGGCTAAAATGGCCTTGTTATCCTCTGGGGAAATGCTCACTAAAATGGCGATCGCCTGTTTCCACAACAGGGCAACACTCTCCCATTGTTCCATTGTTGAGGCCGTTTCAGCTCGTTGCTTGGCTT
>CBFGOM010000214.1:0-10225 GCA_965650385.1 uncultured Oscillatoriaceae bacterium | reverse complement strand
AGGCGACCCACTCGCAGAAGCGGTCCCACAGATTGGCGCTCTCGCGCTGCTGTAAGGTTGTCGTCATGTTTTTATGATTGCTATTGGTTTGTCGAGGTAGTCGGTAGAGGTTTCTCTACCTTGCTTACTACCTTACACAACTTGTTAAGCTTTGTAAAGGGTTTTCATAAAAATTTTTCCTGATTATTGCTATTAGGTTTTCTTATCATTTGCTATGCTGACTGCTTCTGCCTCCCGCCTGATCACCTACAGTCCCGCCTACACCTTGGTTCCAACCTACGAATGCTTTAACCGCTGTAGCTACTGCAACTTTCGTCAAGACCCGGGAAAAAGCCCCTGGCTGGAATTACCCGAAGCGGAACGAATCCTGAAATCTCTGATAGGGACTGGGATTAAGGAAATTTTAATCCTCAGCGGCGAAGTGCATCCGAATTCTGAGAAGCGTTCAGACTGGTGCGATCGCCTGTATGAATTAGGGGAATTGGCCCTGGGACTGGGTTTTCTGCCCCATACCAATGCCGGTCCCCTCAGTTTTCAGGAAATGGCAAAGCTGAAAACTGTTAATGTTTCTATGGGATTAATGGTGGAACAGGTGAGCCCGAGTTTGGGGGAAACCGTACATCGTCATGCACCTAGCAAACTGCCCTCGGTGCGACTGCAACAGTTAGCATGGGCGGGAGAACTGAAAATTCCCTTTACGACGGGGTTATTACTAGGAATTGGGGAGACTCTTGGCGATCGCCAAGCGACTTTAGAGGCGATCGCCCAAATTCACCAGCGCTGGGGCCATATCCAAGAAGTGATTATCCAACCCTATCGCCTGGGAACTCACCAAAGCAAAGAGGCCCCCGGATTCGACTTAAGGGAATTACCCGCAGAGGTAGCAAGAGCTAGGGCGATTTTACCCGAGGCAGTCGCCTTGCAAGTCCCGCCTAATTTAATTGAGGAACCCGAGATTTTATTAGCTTGCTTAGAGGCGGGATGTCGAGATTTAGGCGGAATCGGACCCACGGATGAAGTCAATCCGGACTATCCCCATCTCCAGGTTGACCGACTCAAAGGCATCTTAGAACCCGCTGGATGGGAACTAGTCGAGCGATCGCCAGTTTATCCCCAATATCATGCTCAGTTAAGTCCGAGATTGCGATCGCACCTGATCCAGGCTGGATATTAATATCCCACAGCGGTTAAATCGGGTTGCGCGGCGATCGGCACTCGTTCCACCTTTGTTTCCCAAGTGCCATCGGGATAGAGATTAAACAATCTAAACCCCGGTGCTGCATCATCCAAGGCAAACTCAATACTTTTCGGCTGAAACTGGACACAAGTCGAAGGGGTGGCAAAATAAGCCACATTTTCCCGATAAAACAGTAAATTTTGGTGAACATGACCGCAAGCCACCAATTTGACATTGCGATAACGGTCTAAAATGGCAAAAAATGCCTCAGCATTTTCCAGCTTAATTTGGTCCAACCATTCCGAGTTAACGGGAAACGGAGGATGATGCAGAGCAATAAAAGTGGGCTGCTTTCCCGCTTTATAGAGTTCCCAGTCTAACCACTCCAAACTCCTGCTTGAGAGTCGTCCCGCATCGGCCCCTGGGATCTGAGAGTTGAGCAAAACAAAGCGCCAATTGCCCATAGCAAAGGATTTGTCCGCACAAAAGGGAGTTCCGGTTAAAACTGACTCCATCACCGCAATATTGTCATGATTGCCAGGAACCCAGTAAGTGGGAACTTGCAAAGGACGGATTAAATCCCGGAGAACTTGATAAGATTCTAGGGTTTCATCTTGAGAAAGGTCCCCGGTGAGTAAGAGGAGATCCCGGGCATAATTGAGGGAGAGCAATCCCCTTAAAACGGCTTCAAAGGATGACAGGGTAGGGACCCCAAGCAATTTGCGATCGGGGCGAGCAAATAAATGAAGATCCGTGATTTGAGCTAATCGCAAAGGAGAGGCTGGGATCATTGCTAGGCAAACAAACGGGCAACTCCATTGATCATACAGGTACTATGTCAATCCCGATGAAGAGAATGCCTGAAGCAACAGGGCGATCGCCTGGACTAAGATTTTTGCCCCCGGCTCTTGCGTCCTCGCCAAACTCTGCTACAATAGAAATTCATGACACAAAAGCGGCGGCATCGCCAAGTGGTAAGGCAGAGGTCTGCAAAACCTTTACCCCCGGTTCGAATCCGGGTGCCGCCTTTGTAAAATCGAAGCATTTCGCAGTCGCCTTCCGGGGCGATTTTTGGTTTCTGGGTCAATATCCCTCCCGCTACCGCGCCATTTTCCGATTAAAGTCGCGGCATCCATTCGATCGCAATCCCAAAGCGCGTATCATTTTCCCCATCCGCATCGTGACGGCGAATATCCGTCGAAAGGCGAAATTCAGGAGTAACAGCATACCCAACGGCCAAAGTCCCTAACCCTACAGTCTGCTCCCCACCCACTCCCACGACACTATATCCTAAAGATAAATCGGCTCCACCTGTGCGCGAAAGGACCAACATCGCGCGTCCCCCCAATTCCACCCCACTTGTAGAGTAAGACTCTCCCTCAATCTGCCGATATCCAACCACCGGTGCCAGATTGAAATATCCCCCCAACGGCAGGACATAATAACGCAACTGAGCACCGCCACCAGAAAATCCACCGCTTCCGGCAAAATAATCTCCACTGACGGTTAATCCGGTGCCACCGATAAAAAGGTCCTCCACCCCGACATTCACTCCATTGCCATCATCGGAAGAGGTGACTTGAGCATATCCGACCCGGACCCGGGTCCGGAAACTGGGGTCATTATGAATCTCCTCCAACACATCTGGCACTTCTTGTAACCAGCGTTGGAGGACTGGACTGCCTTCAATGATCTCTGGACTCAAGTCCACAGACTGGGAATTTGAGGGTTCTGAATCCAAAGGCGAGTCCTCAACCTGGGTTAACAGGGGGCTCGCCGATGCCACAGAAACCCCGCCCCAATTCAAGGTTAGATGTAGGGCCAAATAAATCAGACCGATATTCCACTTGAGGCTATAACCCCTCCGTTCTCTGGGGAAAAAGGAACTCACGGATTGAAACAAGGGCACAGACTCAGAAATTCTCCGGCTGTCGGTGGTTCTGTGCATTCCCTGGACTGCCAATGGAGAGGGGACCCGAGGAGAGACGGGCAGAGAACTTGGATGGGTTGGATTAGGCATAGTCTTGAACTCAGATGAATGAGCAACGGCATGGTTAGTATGACATGAACAAATAGACAACCTGGAAGGGTTGAGTCTGGAAGTTGGTTCTGTTGTAGCTGAATTAGGTTAAACCGGGTTTAAACTCAGTCTAGGTATCGGATGGCGATTATCATAACTCGTGATGAAGGGCGATCGCCCGTCGAATTGCATGGGGCGGTGAATGACAATGAATTTCCCTTTTGTGACAACACTCTATCAAATGTTATACAATAATCTGACGAGTATTTAAAATAAACCTCACATTAATTTTTTTAGTTCCTGATTCTTCCACAGCCTGTTCCCTAATACTTACCATCGGCACCTTACCCTAAAGATCTCCATTTAGCGGGATTAATCAGACTAGAGATCAGGGGCTAGGTTAAGTGGGCGGCGATCGGCTCTCTTTCTTTGGGAACACAACAAAGATATACTTTGCACCTCATGCCCTAATATCCCGCAACTCAAAGATTCACACCCTGAAGGTTAAAAAAGTTGAACTAAGGGTGTATAATAAAAACGAAACCCATCACTAGAATCAGCCCCACAGATTCGATTCTGTTTTTAGCGCGAACCCCAAGCAGTAGAAAGCAGGGGTGCAAAAATAGAGCTTGAAATCCTTTACTGATCAGGCGTTGAACCCTATTCACCCAGCCTGCCGGTTCGCGCCAATCCTGAAACCTATATGGGGAGATGTTTTGAGAAAAAAATGAACCCGATCTATTTACAAGTTGACCGCTGTAATGGTATTTTTATTTCAGGTTCGCGCAAACGCACCTTGAAAACTTCATATACCAAGAGTTTCAACCACAAGCACTCTCAATGACCCCTAATCCCTTTCAGGGATTGAAACCCGGAGAAGCTCATCACTCCTGTCAATGAATTGGTTGCTCTCAATGACCCCTAATCCCTTTCAGGGATTGAAACAGTTCAGATCCAGCTTGGGGGTAACGACCCATCATTCTCTCAATGACCCCTAATCCCTTTCAGGGATTGAAACGGGTTAGCGCACGATCTAAACTTCGCCCAGGTGATTCTCTCAATGACCCCTAATCCCTTTCAGGGATTGAAACCTGGCAATCTCCCTCCTTTGGCCCAGTGAACGCCATTGCCTCTCAATGACCCCTAATCCCTTTCAGGGATTGAAACCTACTTCACGAGGGTCTAATGCTGCTGAAGGTAAACTCTCAATGACCTCTAATCCCTTTCAGGGATTGAAACTGGGGGATGACGAGACAACACCGGGGCGATCGCCTCCAAATCCCTCCAAATCTCTCTTATCAGACTGCGATCGCCCCAGTGTTCATTCTCACATTTCCCGGAATTACGGTAAATTCTCGGGACCGGCTCCAATGATGCCTATTTTGTGCCGGAATGTGAGTTCACCGCCAAACCAGCCGGTTACTCCCAATAGGCTGGCAATAATCAGTGACAGAACTAATCCCCAAGGTATAATCGGTGCGGCAGGGTCTCCGAGTCGTGTCCACAGATTGAGGATACTTAGTAGCAGCACGCCGATATTTCCAATCATGTGAATCCATCCGGCGCTGCGATCGCGGACTCGTTTGATTTTCACAAAATCAAACATTCCTGTGAGACCGGCGGCGACTCCACTGATGATTCCTCCGACAATCAGCCAAAATGACGCTCGGGCCCAAAATACATCCGTTGTTCCCCAATATACCACGTCGCTGATTAGGGCAGAAATTAGTAACCCGATCGGCATGGTGACGATGACGGGATGGATCGGATGACCGGCGATGGATAGTTTACTGGTGACCCCAGAATCCAAATACTCTTCGTCTTTGGTTTCAATAACCGGGGGAATATTCGGATAAGGGGAGATTCTTCTTTCGCTTGTTGCCATAATGTTTTTTGTTAACCGCCAATTTTTAACAAATTAGGAGCGAATACTTGAGGCGATGCTTTAGCTCACCTGTATTCGCTCCTAACTTAAGCTGCCTTAGTTGTAAGCCTTCTTCCCCTCACCCTAAATCCACCTACCGGCAGACTTCATCCCCTCCAAAGGGAATAAATTTATGCCTCTAGACCAAACCACTCTGGGGTAAAGCTGCCATGCAATCCATAAGGAACATGATGTTTCAGGTGCAAGCGGGCGATCGGTCCTTGGGTCAAATCTTCCGCATCTAATATGACTAAATCAGACCGATGGTGTGTAGCATCATACATCAGCACGAGCAACCACCCGTCATCTTCCCGGGTTCCCCCAAGACGCGGAACAAACACGGGTTCCCCGGTAAATCCTCGCGGGGCGGCGCTCCATATTTGTTGGGCTTGGGTTTTGAAGTCCAGCTTTAAGACTGCCTGCAAGGGGGCATTTCCCTGGGGTGCCTGGGCAGTTCCGATATACAAGTACCGATAGGGTCGGCCTACTTGTTCAGGGTGTAAGACAGGGAACTCACAGCAGCGGGTTTCTATCACTTGATGCTGGACGGTGGCGGTTTCTAAGTTCACCTGAAATCGCCACAACTGACCGGCAGGAATGGTATCAAAATCAATGTCTCGAAAATCGAGATCGGGGTCAACCGAAGGGAAAGAGTCATAACAGATGGAATCAATGAAAATTTCCCCGTTTTCTTCCCAAGCATTGGCATGATGAAAGACAAAGCAAGGTTCTGTTTCGATGATTTTGACCGCTGATTTCCCATCCCGGGGAATTAAAATTATTTGGGTTTTTTCGTGGGGATTAAAGTCAATACATTGCCCGGGACTGCGCCATCCCAATAAAAAGGGCAAAGGATTAAAGCGGACGGGATTTTGGAAAAAGATACAGTAATTAGGGGTGATTGCCATGTCATGGAGGAAGGCAAACCCAGGAATGCTGTGAGAATGTTGCCGCACTACTTCCCCGGTGGGGTTGAGTTCATAAATCGTGATAGTGCTTGAAGGTCCGGTTTTAACCCCAAAGTTGACGAGGCAAGGTGCACCGCCATCTTGTTGAGAATGGGGGTCAATGCGCGGATGGGCGGCAAAGGCATCTCCCGGGTTTAAAGTGCCTTGAATAGAGTCTAATCCTAGGGTTTTTAGGGTATGAGGGTCGAGGCGATGGGGTTGGGCCGCTTCCCACAAAGCGAGGAGTTTGTTTCCCCAATAAATGACGTTGGTATTGGCAATATTTTTAATGTTGAAGTTAAAAATATTGGCTAACCATCCCCCAGGTTTTTGCGTGCCAAAGACGCCACGATAAAGGATTTTTCCGGCTTTTTGTTCGGCGAGATAGCCTTCGGTTTCAACGAAGCGGTTACTAAAATGGGCGCGACCTTTTTTGATAGCAATTTTGCAGATCATGCCATCGCCATCAAAGGGATGATGAATAGGTTCTCCGTTAATATCGAGGAGTCCGGGACCGTTTTTAAAGAAGGTTCCTTGGAGTTCTGCGGGGATTTCTCCTTCGATGTCGTCAATCCAGTAGTCAAATTCCCTAGATTGGGATTCGTAACCTTTTTGCCAGTCTTGGCGACTATAGGATAGGTTGGAGGAACTGTTTTGGGGTTGACGGTTTTGGAGTTGCATGAGGTTGAGAGAAACTTGGGGTGATTAATGTTAGTTGTGGGGATTGGGTTGAATGTTTGGAGGACGAGTTAATCTGCATAACGACTGAAGTCGTTACTACAAACATGAGGGTACATTAGCTAATTTTCGGGGGTTGCCGGATTAGGCTGAGGGTTCTAGTTCGGGGACTTGTTCGGGTTGTAAGGGTTCGATCGCCCCTGCATGATCCGGACTTAATTTCGGCCTATCTTCATACTGCCGATTCTCATCGGAAAATGCGGATTGATTGTCCCCAGAATTACTATCCGGTAGCCATTTGATGAACATTAAGGGTAACAGGGTGGTGAGGTTGGTAATCACAACTAATAACCAGAGTTGGTCAAAGTTGGTTTCACTCACTCCCAAGAAGTGCATCAGCAATGCGCCTTCTTCGTATGACAGCAGTCCGGCTAGGTTAGTAACCGACATTAATAGGGCAAATAAAGTGGCTTCGACTCCTGGGGGGCAAAGTCGGGCAGCGAGGACTAGAACCGGCATATAGGCGATTTGTCCCATGACGGTGAGAATTAAACTATCCCCGATGCTAAACCAATGGTCATCGATGCCGATCGCCCGGTTGGTATGGGTCACCAGTAACAAGGTTGTCATCCCTAACACCGCAGAAAGCAGGGTTGACCACCGGAAGATTGTGCGAAAGGGAATGGTTTTAAAAAAGCGTTGGAACAGCCAAATCCCCACGAGGGAGGCAAGACTGGTGACAAGTCGCACTTTGCCTAAAAATTCGGGCTGAAATCCTAGTTCGTTGGTGGTGAAGTAAAAGAAGGCAAAATCACTCGATGGCGTTGCCTGCCAGATAAACAGAAAGGCAGTGGGCAACCAAATCGCTTTTTGAGCGATCGCACCTTTGAGTTGACTCACTTGTTCTTTAACTTGTACCAACCCAGTCGCATCCTCCCCCACTCGTTCCTCAGCAATCAACCAAGCAACGGCGGAGACGATGGGAGGAAAGGTTGCCGTCATTAAAAACACCGTTTGGGTGCTAAAATGTTCCAGCAGAGAACCGCTCAAATAGGCTGTAATCAATCCCCCAATGGCGGAGGAACCCCAGCACAAGGATTGCAGGGAACCCGCATTACTTAAAGACTCGTTTCTGGCGCGTTCAACGACTAGAGAATCGACAATTACATCGCTAACGGCAACAGACAGAGAACTGAGTAGCATTAAGGCTGTTGCTTGCCATCCCGTATTGACGAGAGTTGCCATGCCAATCCAGGCGACTGCACCAAATATCCCCGACAGAATGAGATAGGGCCGTCGGCGATACCCCAAAATGGGTAATCCATCGGACATAAACCCAAAGAGGGGTTTAACAATCCAGGGTAAAGAAGCAATCCCCATTAAGGCGGAAACTTCTGCGGGACCTAACCCGAGTTCATCTTTGAGGAAGAAACTCACGGCTAAACGCGCTAACCCTAGGATGCCTTGCACGAAGTACACCAGCAGGATAGCAACCAGTTCAGGGCTAGGTTCGTTCCCGAATAAGAGTTTCTCTTGTATTAAGGTTTTGATTTTGGCTCCATTCGTCGGGGAAGTTAGCATGGGGCTTATTTTCTTAACATTTCTCAATAATTTATAGCATAACTTTATTTTTCCAAGGGTGGCTACTTCTAGGGAGGGAAGTCACCCTAGATTTCACGGATTTTCACGGAGGGATCTGAAAGGGGAGTGACGTAGAATGGGTTGAGATCTGTTTTGGGGTTGATGGGGATGTCTAATCGTAATTCCGGATTTAGGCACGTTTATTTGGCCGCGATCGCCTGTTGTGTGGCTATCATTTTAGCGGGTTGTCCGTTGTTGTTGGGACCGCCGACGGGTCTGGAAAGCCATCTGCTGCTGGGAAATCCCAGTAATGCTACTTGGGATCCCGCGAATGCGGATAATTATTTGATGGAAAAGCCTCAATATGTGTTGTCCTATAATCGCAGTTTGGGGACGGCAAATTGGGTGAGTTGGCAGTTGAATTCATCCTGGTTGGGAACAGTCGATCGCCAAGATGATTTTAGACCCGATGAATCGTTACCGGAAGGGTTTTATGCGGTGAGGGCGACAGATTATCGCGGCAGTGGATATGATCGCGGACATCTAGTGCCTTCAGGCGATCGCACTGCTTCATCTGAGGATAATTCATCTACGTTTGTCATGACCAATATGATTCCCCAATCTGCGGCGAATAATCGCGAGGTGTGGAATGAATTAGAACAATATTCCCGGCAGTTGGTGGAAGAGGGGAAGGAATTGTATATTATTGCGGGACCCGAAGGACGAATCAAGGCGATCGCCAATGGTCGAGTTACGGTACCGCGCTATACTTGGAAGATTATCCTAGTTCTCGATCGCCCCGGCAGCGGATTGGACGATATTACAGCAGATACGCGGGCGATCGCTGTCCGAATGCCCAATACGGAACGAGTGGCGAATACAGCATGGCGGGATTACCGAGTCTCCATCGATGTGTTAGAAGCGGCAACCGGGTATGATTTCTTGTCTAATCTGCCGCCCGGGATTCAAGGGGCGATCGAGAGTCGCGTAGACAATCTCTAATAGACCTCTTACCTACTTCTAAAAAGCCCCCCTTCTTAAGGGGGGTTGGGGGGATCAATCCTTTTTGAAGAAAAGCCATAATTATCAGCAAAGGACAAAGCAATGCCTTGTTCTGATGGAATTATGTCTCTACAATAGTTGTCTTGATTCCTACAGTTTTATCTTCAACCGTTCCTAACACATACACCTCAATTTCCACCTCTCCGAGACGATAAACAATTAAGTCATTCAATTGCTCATTCAGAAAATCAAATAACTGCTGATAACGGTCTCGGGTTGCTCGTTCCTCTTCATTGTGCCACGATTGTTCCCGGAGTGCCGGGGCAAAAAAACGCTCAATAGTTAGGGTTTCAACCGGAGTATCCGAGGGAAGATTACTCTGTTCTAAGAGTTTATCAGGGGTGATATTTGAACATTCATAAGAGACAACTTGCCAGGGATAATCTGCTTCACTCATCCAGAGCAAATTTTGAGTGAGGTTTGTCAATTCTTCGATGATTACTTGCGTCATAAGGTTGTTGTTTTTAATGGAATTTATTGAAAGTAGATGGAGTGGAATTAAAAAGGGATATATCCCCCATAATACTATATAAACCTCGTGTCACGGCAGAGCCAAGTCACGAGGAAAGGTAGTTAGGTAACCTTTTTAATTATCGGGTGTCCGCTCATCAATTAGGACAAAACCGGGAAACATTTTCGCGATCGCATTGCCTAGCTCGTATTCAATTCGTTTTTCTCCGCCGATATCTTCTATCACTAAATAGGCAATTTGAGAGCGATCCACTCGCATTCCCACCCGCCATGAATCATGGGATTCATAACTAGGAAGTTTCACCATATCTGGGAGAGATTCTTTCAATCTGATGCCCTTAGATTGGGGGTCAACCCAAAGGGTT
>CBFGOM010000213.1:0-10253 GCA_965650385.1 uncultured Oscillatoriaceae bacterium | reverse complement strand
TTTTAATTAATCATTTGAGTTCTGCTGAGGATGTAACAGAAATTAGTAACAAAATTTTAAAGTGTTTTCACGAACCCTTTGAGCTAGAAGGTCAAGATTTTTATGTCAAGGCCAGTTTAGGAATTGCCCTAGCTCCCTATGATGGAGAAGATGTAGAAACACTGTTAAAAAATGCGGATGCAGCCATGTATCGCGCCAAGCAACAAGGGAGGAATAACTATCAGCTTTATACCCCAGCGATCGGCACTAAAGCATTTGAAAGACTGCTGCTAGAAACGAGTTTGCACAAAGCTTTGGAACGGGATGAGTTCCGGATGTACTATCAACCTCAAATTAATTTAAAAACCGGACGAATTATCAGTATGGAAGCGCTGATTCGCTGGCAACATCCAGAATTGGGGTTAGTTGCCCCCAGTGAATTTATTCCCCTAGCAGAAGAAACCGGTCTGATTTGTCCGATCGGGGCTTGGGCGATCGAAGCGGCGACCCGGCAAAATTACCAGTGGCAGTTATCCGGACTGCCTCCTATTCGGATGGCGGTCAATTTATCTGCCCGTCAGTTTCATCAACAAAATTTACTCCAAGAAATCGCCGAAATTTTAAAGAAAACTCAACTCCCTCCTTGCTATTTAGAGTTAGAAATTACCGAAAGTATTGCGATGCAAGATGTTGATTTAACCATTTCTCTCTTGCACGGATTCCATGAAATGGGAATTGCCATTGCGTTAGATGATTTTGGAACGGGCTATTCTTCGTTATCCTCCCTCAAACATTTTCCTTTAGATCAATTAAAAATTGATCGCTCGTTTATTCAGGAAGTCACCACTGAATCCCATGATGCGGTTATTATTGAAACTATCCTCACCCTAGGGCATGGATTGAATTTAGAAGTGATGGCAGAAGGGGTGGAAACTTTAGAACAGTTGGAATTTTTGAAGTCCGTCAATTGTGATGCAGCCCAAGGCTATTTATTTAGTCAGCCAGTTCCTGCGGAAATCGCCACTCAACTATACCGACAGTCTACGTTTTCTTTTCATCTGAACTCATAGTTTACCTCGGAAAAATTCCCCCTCCTTATAACCCGAGGTTGCCTGGTGGGGTCCGGCTGTCGGCGGATCTGACCCATCAAGTTTGTTGTGCCGCCTGCTTTGAGGAGGCGATCGCCTCTTCATCTTAAAACCTCGAATTTAACCTCACCCTTTTATTGCAAATAGAGGGTTCTAGCTTATAATATAAAATGACTACACCCCCATCGGGTGATCGTTTCTCTTTTACTCCGGGCTGCACAGCCCAGTCCAATCGGTTTTAGATCCTGATGGATTCACGACTCTACCTCGACATCAAATCGCCTTAAGCCCATTTAAATGATTCTTGAAAATAGAGAAGCTTGGGCATTTTAGATCTAGGCAACTGGGAAATTTTCCTTCGCCCTAAACTATCGCCAAATACGCTATCCTATAGGATTGAACGAATATGGGTGAAAAATTTTATTTTCCAAAGCTTGATGCCATTCGGGGAGCAGCCTGTTTTTATATTTTAATTCATAATTTTATTTACGGTTTACATAGTTTAAACCTCGTTCCTGATATTGTTAAATTAATATTTTCTGCTGGACAAGAAGCCGTTATTGTATTTTTTATCTTAAGTGGATTTTTGGTCCGCATCTCTCTATTTCATCACCCGGATTTGTCTTTCGGAACCTACTTCATTAAACGGTTTAGAAGAATCTATTTTCCCTTAATCCTTTCAATGCTGGTTTCGGTGTTAATTTTTGCCTGGAATGGAACACTTCTTGAGAAACTATCCGGAGTAGATATTCTGGGTAATTTTCTGTTACTCCAGGATTTTGGTAGTGTTAAACCGGGAACTTGGTTTTACCCGTTTTTAGGCAACCTACCCCTCTGGTCATTATCCTATGAATGGTGGTTCTACTTAATGTTTTATCCCCTCATTCATTTGGATATCAATCCAGTCCGGCGGATTTACTATATCCTCTTGTTTTCAGGCGCTTCTTATGCAAGCTATGTCTTATTACCTAATCAAATTTCTTTAATTTGTTCTTATTTTATCATTGGATGGGTGGGTGTGGAAATGGCAAATCTATTTTTAAAAAATAGAACCTTTACCTTTAAAACCATGCAACCCATTTTACTTTCCCTAATGGGAATGGTGATAATTTCAGCGATTCCTTTGTTAGGGGAATCAGAATTTAAGCCGGGTCACTATCCTTTTTTAATGTTTCGGCACTTCTTGGCGGCGTTTGTCCTGTTAACCGGGGGGCTGTGCTGGTATCGTCATCACCTCATTTATTTTAATCAAATTTTAGGATATTTTTCTATTTTAGCTCCTATTTCTTATGGAATTTATATATTTAGTTACCCCATTTTAGTTCAGTGGGGTTTAAATTCGAGTTTGCCGAAAAATTGGGCGTTCTATGGGTTGAATTTGGTCATATTAATCGGAATCGCTTATCTGACTGAGCGCAAGTGGCAACCGGAGATCGACCGCTGGATTAAATAGGCCGATCGCCCGTCTTGTCACCCCTTATAACTCTTATTTAAAAGCGACTTTTCAGCCAATCTAACCAACCGGAACCCCGATGGTTTGCCGTCGCAGTTGGCTGACTTGCAACCCATTGATTTAACTCTAGGGCAGTGGGAAATGGAACCTGGCTACTATAGCGCGATCGCAACGGTTTAGCTAAGGCATTATCATCTTCCCGTAACCCTTCATAAAAAAATAGCACCTCTCCGGGCAGCCCACAAGCCCGATTGTAGTCAATCGCACTCAACAAATATTCTGGACTAATCCGATATTTGCCTAACTTAATCAAAATCCCCGGTGAAATTCGCGGTAACTGTTCTAAAAAACAAGGGCTTTTCACCATTTGATTAACTACCCGTTGATAACTCTGAAAATCCCGGCGATAAATCTGAGGATGCATCAAATCCATCAGTCCTCGCTTCAGCCAACTTTGAGAATCTTGCAAATACTCATTTAAACACCAGGGATAAATATTAGGGGAAAGAGACACCAACAAATTCGGATTAATCGCCTTAATATGTTGAGATAGGTTTGATAAAAATTCCGTGAGTAAATCCGCCCGCCATTGTAACCACTGGGAGTCTTGACAATTGGACGGGGGATCGCACTGAAAACTTTGACGGTATAGGTTGCGGGTAAACTCATCGTAGCCCCCTTCTCGGGGGAATGCCGGGAGGCGATCATCACCTTGGATGCCTGCAACTGGGTAATTTTGGACCACTTCCAAAATTAACTGAAATAAGAAATTTTGAACCTCTGGGTGCAATGCGTTCATCCACTCAAATCCATTTTTATTGAGGAGATTACCCGAGAGGTCTTTAGCCGCCCATTCCGGTTTTTGTTGCAGCAACATTCCCCCATTAGACTGATAGGAACTGGCGAATCCATATTCAAACCAGGGAATCACGGCAATCCCAGAAGATTTGGCCGCTTCGATGAGTTCAGCTAAGGGGTCTCGACCTTGATACAGCGGATCAATTTCCATGCCAAAGGTCTCCCTTAAAACTCGACTGGGATAAAGGGTGAATCCTTTAGTCCAGACGACAGGAAAGACCACATTAAATCCGGTCTCAGCGAGAAAGGCAACTGCCTCATGAATTTTTTCTTTAGATCGGAAGACTTGACTATCGGTGGTCGTCATCCAAACGCCGCGTATTTCCATGATATTTTGGCTTAGGGTTTAGGCAGAAGGGACTATCGAGATTAAAACCCCGTAGGTGAGTTTGAACCTACGGGGTTAGAAGGAATGCAAGAGGTTAATCCCGGGAGAATAGGTTCTCTAAACCCTGATCCTAAGCGATCGCTTTTTCTAGGTGCGGTTCTATCAGAGTCTCTGTCAACAATTGCTGATAAAGTTCGCCCAGTTGTGTAGCGACTCCATCCCAACTAAACAGAGTTTCTACTCGGTGACGGGATGCTTCTCCCAGGCGATCGCCCCAGGTGGGATTGGACAAAATGCGATCAATCGCTTCAGCAAATGCCGCATCATCTTGGGGTGGACAAAGTAATCCCGTTTCTTCCGCTTTCACACTAAATTGTAATCCCCCCACATCGCTGGCAATCACCGGAGTGCGACTCGCCATTGCTTCGATCGCCACCAATCCAAACGGTTCATAGTGACTCGGGACAACACAGATATCGGCGGCGGCGTAATACTGCGGCAGTAAATCATCCCCGATCCGTCCAGGGAACTGGGTAATCTCCCGTAAACCCAACTCATCTACGATCGCCTCAATGCGATCGCGCTCTATGCCATCACTTTGACCCGGACGGGAACCCCCGGCAATCACTAAACTCAAGTTGGGATTCTCTCGGGAGTGCGATCGCGCCACAGCACGAACTAAGGTTTCAATTCCTTTGCGCGGGTCAAACCGACCCACATATAAAATCACATTTTTTTCAGGCGCAATTCCCAAGGCGGATCGCGCTTCCTGCTTTTGAATTGAACCAAAGCGGTGGATATCTGTCCCACAGGGAATAACCTGGATATTCCCCGAAGCAGACACCATCGTTCTCATGTGGTGTTGTTCCTGGGGAGAGGTGGCGACAATCCGTTCGGCAGTTTCCAGGACCGCCTTCTCTATCCCCAACCGGGTAGTGGCGATCGTCGGAATGGTGGCGATCGACTGATACTTAACCGCCCCTAACGAGTGGTAAACGTGAACTTGCTTTATCCCTTGTCGTTTCTTGAGTTCCATTCCCACCCAGGCAGAGAGCCAATAATTGGTGTGAACTAATTTATATTCTATTCCGGCTTGCTGTTGATACTTAATCAACTCCTCAACAAACGTCGGTAAATACTCAAAAATCTCTTGCCGGGGTACAAAGGCTTCTGGACCAGCGACTAATCGAATGGTGCGGCAATTCGGTGTGTGTTGGACTATCGTTGGATCTTGTGCATTAGCCTTGCGGGTAAACATATCCACTTGCCACCCTTGCTGGGCAAGTGCTTTTCCGACTTGATAGACGTAAACGTTTTGTCCACCCGCCTCTTCTTTCCCGATTTCTACGGCAGGGTCGCCGTGAACTGAAATTAGGGCAATGCGTTGGTTAGCTTTTACGGCCATAGTTTTGCTTTCACCGGAATTCGACAACAGCACAAAGCAGTCCGATGCGATCGCCTGCTCGTGCTTTATGATTTAGAATCGCGAATGTTGCAGCTTTTGCCCGACTCTAGGGCTGACACGGGTTGGAAATTGGGTCTTTGATCATCAGCGATCGCAGGCAAGATTGGGAACACCCTGGATTGAGCCGCAACACCGCTTGTACTCGGATTACATCTCACATTCTTCCCTCCCGGGTTAACGTGAGAGAAAAACAGCCCATCTTTGCAGACCGATCCCATCCTTTTAAGCGTTGCTCAGGTTTCTGGCCTGAATCGTTTAATCTTTGCTGCTAGATAGGGTTACTATTCATCATCCAATCACGTTGATGGCTTGGGTGAGTTGAGTCAGTTGACTCACTGTTGATTGGAAGCCTCAATAGTTTATCATCTTTAGTAATCTTTTTGGGAAATCTCCCCCACAAGTCTTGCGGAGCTTTACTTGAAGGGAAAATAACCCCGCAAAAATGAACCGAGTCTCCGCTACAGCAGGTCCCACAGCAACTGCTAGAAACGCGGCTTCTGCTGTCTTGGCTGAGGGTTCAGAAACCGCGTTTCTTTCCTGAATCGGGAGGGTTGAGTTCAGTTGTATCCAATTTTTCCAAAAAAATTTGCAAAATTCCTTGCAAAAGGTCTTTTCACAGCGAAAAAAACCTGCTATGATGTCTCAAGACACCTTGGAGAGGTGGCTGAGTGGTTGAAAGCGGCAGATTGCTAATCTGTTTTACGGTTTTAATCGTAACGAGGGTTCGAATCCCTCCCTCTCCGTTGTGAAAGCACTGAGGCTCCGATAACACTCACCGGAGTTAGCACTCAGGAAATCTAAGCAAACCTTAGAGTTAAATGAGTCAGTCTAGAGCGATTTATTTTAGAAATCCCCCAAGCCTTGCAAAGGTTCTGGGGGATTTTTGATGGGGATTGGTTTTGGTCGCGCGATCGCTACCAGCGATAACCAACCCCGATATAGCCCACCGGGAAGGGAGTTACATCATCAAAGTAGTACAAGCCAGCACCGATATTGCCCCCAGCATACCAGCCATTATCCCACTGGTAGTCGCCACCAATCGTTGCGTAGGGTAACGCCAAAGCTAAAGTTCCTAGGCCCCAGGATCCTGTAAATTGGCCGGGAACCGCAGGCTGAAAGTATTTTTTATAGGAGACGCCCAGGGATACATTAATCCCCAGAACACTATCAACGCCCTCACCTGCCATTCTGACCCATCCAAAGTTGGGTAAATCAAACCCTGCGCTGTAGCGATAATTGGGAAAACGAGCCTGAGCCAGATTCGATTCCGGGGGGGATTGCGCTTCGGTGTTTTCTGGAAGAATAGCTGCACCCCTGACGAAATCATCTTTATTAAAGTCAATCGACAGTTCCAAATCCTCAAGAACTGCGGGGTCCGTTGCTGGGAATGGTGCGATCGCCGTTTGCGCTTCTTCCTGAGTCGGCGGTGCTTCCCAACCCATTTCCACAGAAGATTGCGCTTCAGTGTTTTCCGGAAGGAGAGCCCCATCCCTTACCAAATTATCTTGATTAAAGTCAATCGACAGTTCAAAATCCTCCAGAACGGCGGGTTCCGTTTCCATCACTTGCGCGATCGCTGTTTCGCCTTGTTCCTGAGTCGGTTGGGCCTCCAGATCCATCGGCCAATGCCGCTCTATGCTCGGTTGCTCAGGGAGACTGGGAGATTGCGCTGTCGCCGGTAGCACCTGTTGGATCCCTAACCAAGGCAATATCATCAAAGCACTATATCCGGCCCATTTTTTTCTCACACCCATAATAACCCTCCAAATTCATCAATAAACGTGAATTATTTTGCTTAGTTTTTGCCTGAGTTCGGGTTCAGCAAAAGTAAATTTGATTCAAAATGAATTGGCGATTAAACGCCAGAAATTCTGGAGAACAAAGCACCGAGATATTTTCCCTAAATCTGCGTGTTCCATAAACCGCGAAATCCACAAACCCAAAGCAAAAATTCTTAGCAATCTGCCATTCCAGGACCAAAATTCAGATATCCCAGAAAGGCAGATCCTAAAACACTATGAATGTAATCTATCCCACTCCCAGATGCAATCTTCCCTGAGATGTATTTTCTGGGTTTTGTAAACAAAACTTAACAAATAGTGGAGGGAGGGATACTGCGCTTTTACGGAAGATGGAGGGAAAGGGCGATCGCGGATTCAACAGACCCAACCTACCGGAAAGGGTTGGCGTCAGAAGCCTTTAAAATCGATACCCTCCGCCCACAAAGATTCCCACTTCAATCTCCTCAACATACCCAACATTTAAAGCCGCATTAGCGACAAATCGGTCAAATAAGACTCGATCAATTCCCACCGTGCCAAAAAATCCAAGGAAATTATCCTCATCCGTCGAAAGCGCAATACCACTGCCAATATAAGGTGCAAGATCGACTTGTAAGCTATCTTCTGTCTGGGCAAAGGGAAAGTCAATCGTGACCGGAACCAGCACCATCAAATGTTCTCCAAACAAGACAGAAGGACGGACAGACACCTGCTCCGCGAGGCCAATTTTACTGGTCAAGGCAAAACTTCCCCCTCCTAGAGGACTCGCTTCATCACTTAACCCAATATTAATGGCAGCACCGATATAGTTCCCCACTCCGCGACTGGTTCGACCCAGTTCAATATCGTTATTTCGTTGAGCCAAAACCGGATTATTTTCCCTTACCGGAGTAGGGTTTTCGGAAACCGTTTGCGGAGCGGTCAGCCTGAAATAATGGGGTGAGGCGATCGCAGTAGTTCCCGTCAATAATTCCGCCACATTTCCCGATTGAGCCGTGAGTAAAGGGGGTGAATTGACCCCCTCAGACTGGACTTCCCAGGAGAGCGGTTCAACATCAGTCTCTTCGGGTAATGGAGCAGTCGCCTTTAACCCCAATTCCCTAGCGACATCTGCCGAAAATGATTCAGCCATCGCTTTTTTTGGACCACCCCCACCCCCGAGAGCAATCAAACCCAACAGAAAAACACCAGTTGCAAGGGATAGAAACTTCACAATTACTCCTAATAGTTACTTCAATGTTACAGGGGGAATTTTTTATTCTAAAAAGTAGAATTCAGGCTTAAGGGATGAATCGCCAGCAGCAGATCTATCCAGAACCGGACTTCAGGCCAAACCCAGGCGATCGGCTTGAGCGTTCACCTGAGCAAAATCTCACCCCCAAAAAACGTCAAAACCAGCCCAGTTTTACAGCGAACCCACCGCCTGGGCCACTTGTTGGGAAACAAAAGGCAAAATGGCTTCATTTTTGCTGTGCGCCTTTCCTTCGGTAAAGACCACCAATAGATAAGGACGCTGTTCCGGTAATTCAATATAAGCCGCATCGTGGCGGACTGTACTGGTTAAACCCGCCTTAGACCAAATCCGAGCTTGGCGATCGAGCCCCGCACCCAAAAACCCCGTCACTTGATTTTCCGGGTCCTCCGCCAGGTCCTCGGGTTCTAGCGATCGCTTCATTAACTTCATCATCGCCGTAGTCGCTTTCGCCGAAACCGCTACCCCACCGACAATACTATGCAACAGCCGTGCCGTCGCATTGGTGGTCAGCATATTGCGATTTTCCATTAACTCTCCTAGGAAAACCCGCTCGCGACCATAAGCCCCATCACACCAGGTTTTGTGATTGACATTAATCGATTCCAATTCCGGCCATCCCAGAGACTGAAAGTAGCGATTCACTAAATTGCGCTGGTGTTTCCAGGTTTCAAACGGTCCCGGGGACAATTCCGGACCACTGGTGGTCCCGGTTAACACATCCACGACTAGGCTTGTGGCATCATTGCTGGAGTCCACAATCATATCTCGGATGGCCCGTTCTAACTCCGGGGACGTCTGAATCATCTCTTTTTCCATCCATTCATAGACGGCAACGAGATAGAACAGCTTGACCACACTTGCCGGATAAATCCGTTCCACACCGCGATAGTTAAATCCGCGAACGGGATGGTCCCAAAACGCATCAGGACTCAGGGCCCCGCCGGTATTCACCGAGACTGGGGGGTCATAAACCACCCAAGTCATTGCCAATTGGTTGCGGTTTAATTGGGGGAATTGCTCCCAGGTGGCCGCTAAAATGCGATCGCCTAAGTTTTCGAGTTGCTCATCTTTGCGGAAAAAGGTCATGGTTCTCTCTGAGGTTGTTTAAGTCAAGGGGAATGGGTTAAACATTAAAAAGTTAGAAGTCAGAATCAAGGGTTCTCGCTTCTAGGGACTTCAGTCCGGCTACTGTGGCCTTACTGTGTCTTCTTCTATTGCTGCATTTATTTCTAACTATGGTCTGTGTGAGTCAGCTTCAATTTAATCTAGCTTCTAAAGGGTCCGATGCACCGCAATATCAATGCCGAGTCGATCTCAATCTGTATGATTCCCCGCAGTGCGAAGCCCTGGCAACCCAAGCCTCTGAGGGCCGTTTGCTGAAAATTGTCCTCCCTCCAACGGAGGGGGCCGTGGGGGTCAAGTTATGTGAAGATGACTATCCCGGATGGGTGGCACTCACGGATTTGGAGAATCTGGACTTAGCTGAGTCCCCTTACCAGGCGATCGCCCTTGATCGCGCCGAGATAGAGCCCCAGATTCCCGCCATCATTGCCTTTACCCATCAAGCGATGAGTGTCCCTAATGAGTACCTGTGGGGAGGGACCGTCGGCCCAAACTATGACTGTTCTGGATTAATGCAGGCTGCCTTCCGTACCGCTCAAGTTTGGTTACCTCGGGACGCCTATCAACAGGAAGCCTTTACCCAATCCATTTCCCTGGACGAATTGCACGCAGGGGATCTGATCTTTTTTGGAACCCCAGAAAAAGCCACCCATGTGGGTCTTTATCTCGGGGAAGGTCGTTATATTCACAGTTCCGGTAAAAAAGTGGGACGCAACGGCATCGGCATTGATGTCCTCTCAGAACACAGTGATGATCCGGTTAGTCGTTGCTATTATCAACAACTCCGGGGTGCGGGGCGAGTTTTAAAGAGTTATTTGCCCCAAGACTCAGAAACCTAAAGCGTCGAAATCTTAATATTCTTTAACAAACGCTGGAAAAATCAGTAGCATGAAAGAGGGGGCGGCAGATTGCGGCCTCCTTGGG
>CBFGOM010000212.1:0-10270 GCA_965650385.1 uncultured Oscillatoriaceae bacterium | reverse complement strand
GGTAGGATATGACTTCAGTTGTGACTTTAAATGGGGGATAACGTATTCAGTTAATCTCCCCCATCTCCCGTCTCTTCCCTATCTTCCCCATCTCCTGATCTAAAGCTCAACCTGGGGAGTCGGAGTGAGTTCGTCAGCAATGCGAATCCGATCGCCATCTTTTAGATAAGCAGCCCCCTCGACTACCACGCGATCGCCTAGGGACAGACCACTTTTAATTTCTACTCGGGTGCTACTGAGGTCCGTGGGGGAACCGGAAGCCACCTCACCCACTTCTACGGGCTGTGCCTGCACAATATCTTCCCCTACTAAGCGATAAACGACCGCTGAACCATCGGCTTGCGGTAATACGGCTTTTCCAGGAATCGTAATTGCTTGAGTCGCACTCGTGGTAATCCCAGCCCTTAAAAACATTCCGGGTCTCAAAATTGAATCCGAGGGTAGACTGACTTTAACCGTTGCCTGACGGCTTTCTTCCTCTACTAAAGGCGCAATCTCTCGCACGGTCCCAGCGACTTTAATCCGGCTATCCGCATCCGAGGTAACTTCAACAGGTGCGCCGATTTGAATTTGAGATAATTGAGTTTCGGGAATTTTGACTTGGAGTTCAAGTTGACCATTCGCAATAATCGAAAACAGTTGTTTTGTATTACTGGTCACATCCCCAACTCGGGCAACTCTTTCAGCCAAAATACCGGCTTTTGGTGCGCGGACGACGGTGCGTTCTTGTTGGGTTTCCACCTGTTGCGCCCGGGCTTGGGTACTGCGGAGGCTGGCGGCGGAACTGTTGGCATTGGCACGGGCGCTATCGAGTTGGGATCGCGCAATCCGGACATTGGCAAGCGCGCTTTCTAGTCGGGCTTGAGCGCTGTTGACGTTGGATTCAGCACTTTGGACTCGTGCCTTAGTAATCTCAATGTTAGAGTTGGCGCTGACGACTCGGGACCTCATGCTCGCAATATTCGCCTCACTACTGGCAATCCGAGCTTCCGCACTTTTAATATTAGCCTGGGCGACGCGCACCCGTTCTCGGGCATTTTCTGCCGCAGTGCTGCGGGTTTCCAGTTCTTGGGTGGAAACGGCCCCAGCTTCGGCTAGTTGTTGATAGCGATCTCGTTCTCGTTCGGCTTGGGCGAGTTCGGCTTGGGCTTGGGCGAGACTGGCACGGGTTTGTTCAAGTCCCGCTTCTGCTTCAGCTTTCGCAGCGACTGCCTGGGAAACCTCGGATGTGGCTTCGGAGAGGGCTGCGGCGACCTGTCCTGCCCCGGCTTCTACTTCGGCTTTGGCGGCGATCGCCGTGGCAACAGCAGCTTCCGCTTCAGATTGGGTAGCGAGGGCCTGGGATACGGCAGCTTCGGCGATAGCGATCGCGGCTTGTTTGTCTGCTACCGTGGATCTCGCTGAGTCGATTTGAGCCTCGGCTTCGGTAATTTGCGATCGCTCTACGGCATCATCAAGGATTGCCAAAACCTCCCCTGCTTCTACCAAATCTCCCTCATCCACTAAGACTTGCTTAATTTGCAAGCCCGAGGCTTGGGGGAGTACGGGCAATAGGTCATAAGCTTGAACTGTCCCCGTGGCGTCTAAAGACCTTTCTACTCGGGCTTTTTCTGCGATCGCCACGGTGACGGTTTGATTCGCAACGGGTTGAGCATTCGGCGCTTCTGCTGCCACTCCCGAAGAATTTCCCGCTGTTTCTCCCTCGGGTTTATTATTCAATAGCTGCATTCCACCGAGGGCGATCGCCACCCCAATTCCCACCCCTACCATGAGTTTTTTCCAGTCGCTCGCTCTTGAGGGGGCGGCAAGCCCAGTCTTGTCCTGGGCGGACTCCTCTGAATCCTCTACCGTCTCCAATTTAAGACCAGACTCGTGAGGCAGGCTCCCTGAGTCTTGAATATCTGGGTTTTCCATTGTGTCCTCAGTCTCCGCTTGTGAGAAAGCCCCTTTCCTCATTTTCCCCCCAAGTCTTTAAGCGTTATAAATTTAAGCCGTGTTTGCAAAGAAACATTGCAATTTGTTTCATTTCTTAAATTTTAATAGAATTTGTTCGCTTTAGGGAAGTCAGTTTTATGACAAACCTCGATTTTTCAATCTTCTCATATTGCAAATTATCTATCAGCAATTTTCAAGGGGGTGAAAATACCCGAATTCACAATCGATTTCCCCTAAAACTGCTGAAAGCATTCTAGGTTTTTGACGAAAATTGAATTATCATAAAAGGTTTGTCTTTCCAGATTTCGACCCGTTCCTAAGCGGGGTCAGAGGAAAAATTGAGTTCCCTTCTCAAAATGCTGGAAACGAAACAGAAGCGTAAGATAACCCGAAACTAGGGGATAGAATAGTCTAGGCCAAAACAAGCCCAACCCATCGGAGAAAGGGCGGAAAACTGCGGGAAGAGAAGCAGCACCGGAAGAAGCGAGGATCCAAAGCCTAGACTTCTCGGATTAAAAGAAGAAGAATCAGACCCGGAGCAAACCCGGGTAACTTTTGATGACAAGATAGATAAATAGATCAAGATGGGATAAATAAAAAGAAGAACCATCTGTAACTCCTGCAAACCCGGGAAAAAGAACTCTGCAAAGCGCGAGTACCAACTATGCTGAATACCACTGAAATACTGATCGACAACTTTGTGCAAAAGCTGAGGGAAGGCTACCGCCGAACCTACGGAGGATATAAACCGGACTACGAGGATATTATTGCCTGGGCGGGGAGCATGGCTTTGGAAAATATTGCCAACAGTGATGCCCTGTACCACAATGTCGAACATACCATTTTAGTGACCTTGGTGGGACAGGAGATCATGAGAGGTAAGCATATCCGGGAAGGGGGTGTCTCTTGTGAAGGATGGCTTCATTTCATTATTTCCCTGGTTTGTCATGATATTGGCTATGTTAAGGGCGTGTGCCGACAGGACAACAATGGATGGTATGCCACGGGACACAATGGCGAAATGATTCAACTCAAACCGGGGTCCAGTGATGCCGGACTGACACCGTATCACGTCGATCGCGCCAAACTGTTTATTGACGAACGGTTTGGGGGTCATAAACTGATTGATGCCGAAGAGATTAAGTACAATATCGAACTCACCCGCTTTCCCGTCCCGAAAGCGGAGGATCATCAAGATACGATTAACTATCCTGGGATGGTGCGGGCGGCAGATCTCATCGGACAACTCAGCGATCCGCGCTATTTGAAGAAAATTGGGGCGTTGTTCTATGAGTTTGAAGAAACCGGCACTAATGCGGTACTCGGCTATAAACATCCTGGAGATTTACGGAAGAACTATCCCAAGTTTTATTGGAATGGGGTTTTCCCTTATGTGAAAGATGCTTTAGAATATCTAACCCTCACCAAACAAGGCAAACAGGTGGTTGCTAATCTCTACTCTAATGTTTTTGTCGTTGAACATGAGAGTAGCTAAGAGTAATCAGCGCCAACGGTGAAACTCGCACAAAACCACCCCTCAGACCAAAATGAGAAAGGGGGAGGGGTGGTGCCTGGAGAAGGGGGCGATCGCGTCAAAGGTTTGGCCTCAGCCCCTTAAAATTAAGGAGGCAAAATGTCTATGAAAGAAAGCCCCTTTTGATTCATGAAACAAGTTTTTTCACCGTTTCAACAGTTTTTACTGACTTGGCTACTCTTGTTAGCGGTGGGTTGGGCGACCCTGAATGCCCTCAGTTATGTAGGGGAAGCGATCGGGATTCTGATTACGGCGGGGTTGATTGCTTTTTTGCTCAACTATGCGGTGAGTCGATTGCAAACGGTTCTACCTCGTGGCATTGCGGCAGTTGGGGTCTATTTGTTGGCGGGTTTGCTGGTGTTGGTGCTGGGATTGACGGTGGTGCCCCCAGTTTTTAATCAGGGTCGGCAATTAATTGATAACTTTCCTACCTTGCTTAAGTCGGCACAAGACCAATTAGCGGGATTTCAAGCGTGGAGTGAGCAACGTAATTTGCCTTTTGATGTGGGACTGGTGGCGCAACAGATCGGGGAACGGATGCAGGGTCAGGTGCAGGCGATCGCCTCCCGGGGGTTTGGGTTGGTCCTGGGAACCGTAAGCTGGTTCTTAGATGGGGTCCTGATTCTAGTTATCTCGTTTTATATGCTGGTGGATGGGGACCGTTTGTGGCGAACGATCACCTGGATTTTTGCTCCAATTATTCGGGACCAACTCACGGAGTCTTTGCAGCGAAATCTTCAAAAATTTGTCTCCGGACAATTGCTGCTGGGGTTATTTATGGCAGTAACCCTAACTCCGGCATTTTGGGCATTACGGGTGCCGTTTTTCCTCTTATTTGCGGTGTTTATCGGCATTATGGAAATTATTCCGTTTGTGGGGGCGACTCTGGGGATTGGTGCGGTATTCCTGATTGTGGCGTTTATTGATTGGTGGTTAGCCCTGCAAGTTCTAGCCGTGGCGATCGCCTTGCAACAGGTCAAGGATAATGTTATGGCCCCTCGAATTATGGGCAGTCTCACCGGATTATCCCCGGTGATTATTTTTACCTCCCTGCTGCTAGGCGCAAAAGTTGGGGGATTTTTAGGGATTATCTTGGCGATTCCCCTGACTGGGGTGATCAAAAGTATTGTAGAAATTGCGATCGACCCCACCCTACCCCCGCAAACTGGGAGTTTCTTTAACAATATCCTCAGTCCCCAACCCCCGCCAGCGTTACCGGCAGAACCCGGAATTCCCTCGGGCGATCGCCTCCCGGATTGAGGTGAGTACAGCAACTGCCTCACTCCGGTTACCGTTCCACACTCCGAGGGTCAAGGGCATCTCTCAACCCATCCCCCAGAAGATTAAACGCCAGTACGGTCAAAATAATTAACAGGGCTGGGGGCCAGACTAACCAAGGTTGCAAGACCAAAATTGAGGCATTGGTAGACAGGGAGAGCATATTTCCCCAGGAAGGATCCGGCTGCTGAATTCCTAACCCAATCAGACTCAGGACGGATTCAGCCACAATAAACCCAGGGATAGAAAGGGTAGCGGCAATAATCGTATAGGTAGCCGTCTGGGGGATGACGTGGCGGACAATAATATAGAGCGGTTTGGCTCCCATTGCTTTAGCAGACTGGACAAATTCTCGCTCTTTAATGGACAAAACTTGCCCTCGGATCACCCGCGCTAGTCCGGACCAACTGACGAAGGAGGTAATGACTACGATTAAGATAAATCGTTCGGCGCTGCTGATTCCAGCAGGTAAAATTAGGGTGAGGGTGACCAAGAGATAGATGCTAGGAATGGTCATTAAGACTTCCACTAAGCGCATTAAGATACTATCGATCGCGCCGCCAAAATACCCCGAAATTCCGCCGACAATGGTTCCTAGGGGAAAGGAAATCGAAATTCCGACTAATCCAATAAATAAGCTGATTCTCGCCCCCAGGACCAGGCGGCTGAATTGATCCCGTGCTTGATCGTCGGTCCCTAGCAGGTTTAAGGGTGCAGGTCCCCTAGTGCCAAATAGATGAATGTCTCCGGGAATGAATCCAAAGAGTTTATAAGCGGGTCCTTTGACAAAGAGTCCGAGGCGGGACGGTTGCTCAAAATCTACCAGGAGTTCGCGATCGCCGGTTTCCAGATCGATCGCCCCTTGGGTGGTGGGATAAACATGAGGGCCGATAAAAGCCCCGGTGGTTTGATTTCGCCAGTAAATCTGCGTCGGTGGCAACAGCGCCCCATTTGGCTGAGGAGCATAGGCATCATAAGGGGCAACAAATTCCGCCGCGATCGCCGCGAAGTAAAATACCAATAACAAAATAGCTCCTAATCGAGCCAAGGGATTCTTTTTTAACTTTTTCCACCAGTTCATAGTATTTCTTAGGGTCTTACGGTTTAAAGAGTTGAACATAAAAGACTGAAGGGAGGATCACAACTGGCGATCGGGTCTGAGATTGTATCCCGGTGATTCTCAACAGTGGGAAAATTTCTGGTCCCCTTCAATCATCCACTGTCCATAAAATTAGCAGAAAAAGGACAAACAAACCCACCTGTAAAGGCAGGCGGATCGACCCTACCAAAAGGATTGGGATACTCACTAAGAAGGAAGTCAGCAACCAAGCCAGGTAACTGACGACTACCATGACAATTACAGACATAAGAACAATTTAAGGGAAATAATTGAGAGGGCTATCGGATTTGGGCATTGGTTAACATAGAAATCAGCACTATCGATTCCCCTCATTATTGGCACATTTTAAGACTTAGGGTGTCGTCCACACAGTAGGGGTTAGAAAGCTGGTTTTTTAACCCCAATGCTGATTATTAGCAACAAATTGGGGCCAGAAACCCGGGTTTTGTCCTGATGATTTAATCCTATAGGGATGCCCTAGGGGGTGAATACCCCAGGGATTAAAGCCTGATTAATTCACCAAATCTCTCCCCATGAGGAACAAATCGGGTGCAGAAACCGGGGGTATTGTTCTCTTTCTCCTCCCTAACCAGAAGCCCTAGAGAACTGCAAGCTGAATTCTTCAATTATGCAAGAGGGGTGTAAAACTATGGTAACCAATGGCATCAATCCCTGGAAATGTACCGGCGCGATCGCCTTCACCTTGGCGTTCCATGTTATTCCCGCTTTCGCCAACTCTGCCAATTTTGAACCCCTTATTTTATCCCGGGGATTTCAACCCAGTCGTGGTGTTGTCTCGGGTTTTACCGGCGGTTCGATTTCCCTTCCTGCCGTCACCACCGTGCGCGATCGCCAGAACCAACTTTGTCTTGGATTTGGGGATCCAACTCCCGATCATATCCTGGAATTACGCGCTGACTTTCCCCAGTTAACCGTAGAAATCAACAGTCGAGGTGTGGATACGACCTTAATTATCCGAGGTCCTGATAATATCTTTCGCTGTGGCGATAATACCGAATTAACCCTGGATGCCCGCGTCACAGATACGGACTGGAAACAAGGGACCTATCAGATTTGGGTAGGCACCAAAGAAATGGGTGTTCGACGGCGCTATCGGCTTTCGGTTCGGGAGTAATACGGAATCCGTAATTCAAAGATCTATAAAAACCTGCGGGCTTTTATTCGGCTACAGCCCTGGGAGCAAATATCCTAAATCAGTAACATTTCCCCCTTAAATCTCCGTCGGATCCAGGGGCGATCGGTCGGATTTGTCGAAGCACGGTACAATTAAGAAATGGTCTATTTGCCGAGAGTGCTAACGAAGCGTGCTAAATACCCTTGTAGCTGACTTCCAAATTATCTTTGAGCGTGACCCAGCGGCACGCAACTGGCTAGAAGTTTTGTTTTGCTATCCCGGTTTGCAAGCGCTGCTGTTTCACCGTGTCGCCCACTGGTTAAACCAAGTTGGCATTCCCTTCATTCCGCGCCTGATTTCTCATCTAGGTCGCTTTTTCACCGGGATTGAAATTCACCCGGGTGCAGCGATCGGGAGGGGAGTTTTTATTGATCATGGAATGGGAGTGGTCATTGGCGAAACGGCGATCGTGGGCGATTATAGCTTGATTTATCAAGGGGTCACCCTCGGCGGTACCGGAAAAGAATCCGGCAAGCGTCACCCCACCCTTGGGGAAAATGTTGTGGTTGGTGCCGGTGCCAAAGTGCTGGGCAATATCCAAATTGGCAATAATGTCCGCATTGGGGCAGGTTCTGTGGTCTTGCGGGATGTTCCTTCGGATTGTACAGTAGTCGGCGTTCCCGGTCGGATTCTCTATCGTTCTGGGGTTCGAGTCAACCCCTTGGAACATGGTCAATTGCCTGATTCAGAAGCATCGGCGATTCGCAGTTTACTCGATCGCATTGAAGCTCTCGAACAGCAAGTTCAAGATATGAAACCCCAGAAACCTTCTTTTGTATTCGTCGGTGCCCGTTCTGAAGAGTTCTCTTTAGAACAACTTCCGCCGAATTGTAACCTTAATAATAAAGCGATTCAAGAGTTTCTGGATGGGTCAGGTATTTGACCCCCTGTAAATCCTTTCAAAACCGATTCAATACTACCCTACGACTCATCAATGCCCGCTTCGGCGGGCTATTTTTATGGGGAAAAACCCTATACCCTGAAGGCTACGGCTATACGGAGAAACCCTCTCCTACACAGGCTAGAATACCTCAGTTTTAGGTTTTAAACGGGAAGCCGTTATAAAGGCAATAGTCCCGCCAATCAGTCCCCACATTAGCCAGAAACCCCGAGGATATCCTTTCCGGGTGGCAACTCCGGCAGCGAGGATTCCCATGATACAATGCCCGATCGCTAAAATGTATAAAAGGGGTAAGTTTTCTTGAATGGTAGTGAACAAGGAGATCGCCCTCTCAGGGTTGACAACAAGTGGAGTTTAGGGATAACTTCGGATTTCATTACCCGTCCGGTTTGCACCGATCGCAACTCAATCCTTAAGCATCTGTGTCGTTTATCCTATCAACTTTCTCCACTCCAGGCAATCGCCATTGCCCCATTTAAACCCGGGTTACCCGCAGAATTATAGAAGCGACTGCGGACCAGATTCCGTACAGTCGCCTCTATTGCCTCTACAGTTACTCAGCAGAGGTAGATTTGAGGACGCGATCGAGAATCGTCCGCGCTTCTTCCGCTTGTTCCCTCGCCGCTTGATACCGCTGATTCGCTTGAGCAAAAGTTTTCAGGGTTTTAAACCCTTCTTTGAGATTGGCGATTTCCTCTTCCGTCACCGGACGGTCCTGAAAGAGAATATCAATTTGCTCACGCACTTTCAGCGCCTCCGCATGGGACTTATCTACTTTTTCCTTGAGGGTGACCAAACTACTGAGAATTTGCACCGCTTCTGTCAAAGCATCATCACTGCTTTCATCTAAGCTGTCCGGTTCTTTCACTTCAATAAATTCATCAGGACTAAATCCCTCAGAGAGTTTGTTCGAGAGTTTGGTAGGCAATTTCCCCTCATCCATCATTTCAAGGAGTTGATCCATTGCTTTATCACGGGCTTTGGCTGAATCTTTGCCAGAAACGGTCAAGATAATTTCAGGAGATTGAGCGATCGTGTACTGAACCATAGTTTTAAGCAGAAACGGTTAGGGATGTTATGATGAAATATTCGCGATCGCAGGCGGCAAAACTAGAAAGTCTCCGGTCCTAGTTAGAGGGCGATCGCGCGAAAACCCAACCCATAAAGTCCAGGAGAGTTAGGGGAAAGTTCAAGCAAAATGAACCCAATAACACCTCTCATTTAGACAATATTTTTTGTGGTTTTCTATCTTTATTTTCTCATATTTATTGCCCAATTTTTCATTTCTGTTATATTTTTTAAAATATCCCCAGGGTCTCAGACAGACACTCCCCGGTGCAATGGTGTTCACAAGAAATGATTGTAAAAATTACGGATACTCCTTATATAACCAATTGACTAATCTAAATCTCATCTAACCAGGTTTGAATCGCAGATATCAGATTAGCTTGATTAGGAGAAAAGCCTTTTAATGGCGGATCTAGGGGTTCGTCGGTGAGGAAGGCGATCGCTATTATCTGAGTCAGTTTTTGACAAAAGGCAATCAGTTCTGGAGTGGGTTTTTCGCAATGGGTGATCAGAAGGTTAATTTGAGGCAGATTGATCCTGAATTGAAGTTCATCAATGAAATAACATAGATCAGCGGGAGTAGAAACCCTGGGATACATTTGCTGAGGACAGACTTGTTTCCAAATCAGTCGGCAGAGGGTGAGGGCGATTTCCCCTTCACGGGTTTCGTCAGTGAGAATAGTGGCGTTGAGACAAAAAATCGGGAGATTTTGCAGTTGGAGACAAATATCTATCGGTTGAGTTTCTAATCTATGAACAGTTGAATTATGACCCACTTCCGTTTGTTCCGTGACTTCAGGATGCGCGGTGCTGAGGGGATTGTGCCATGCTTCATAAAATTGGGGATAAGGGAGATTTTCGGCACACATCCAAATGACTTTGTAGCATTCATGGAATCGTTTAAAGTTGTTTTGGTAAACTTCATCGCTGAGGCAGTCTTTTAAGGCGGAGACAACCCAGGCATAGTGTTCGGGTGTAGTTATAATTTTTGGTAGACTCCAAGCCGCCCGCTTACAGGTCTCTTCATGCTCAGTCGTGCGCATAACTTCGAGCAACCCAGCGATCGCATTGGAGTTTCCTGGGTCCATTTTCTCTAAGTTCTCTGCTATCCACAACCGAATATTTTCATTTTCAATGGTTGTTATCAATCCTATTAAAGCTTGAATTATATTGTGTTTTCTTTTACTAAGTTTTATTAAAATTGATACGGCTAGAAACTTAATAAATTCATCATTAGAG
>CBFGOM010000211.1:0-10308 GCA_965650385.1 uncultured Oscillatoriaceae bacterium | reverse complement strand
AGAACGAGACAGCCTTGCATTGTCTCTAGGGGAAAATGGGAGAAGTTGTATTCTGGAAACCCTCAAGGGTAGCGATCGCACTGTCCCATCCCCCCTTCTAAGACATTGCATTAAAAAAGTGCAACTGAATCGTTGCACCTAATTTTGATTTCACCCAGTCGCGTACTAAACTCAAGTAGGATTTAATCCCGCAGAACGTAACCGACCCCGCGTACCGTCTGAATCAGTCGCTTTTCTCCCTGTGCTTCTAGCTTGAGACGGAGGTAACGAATGTAGACCTCAATAATGTTAGAATCCCCCATAAAATCGTACCCCCAGACATTTTCGAGAATTTGCTCACGCTTGACCACTTGTCGGGGATGGGAAATCAGATATTCCAATAAATCAAACTCTTTCGCCGTCAGTTCAATAGTGCGATCGCCTCGGCGCACTTCCCGAGTGCGTCGGTTCAAGCTTAAGTCAGCAAAAGGTAACAAATCCGGATCCACCTCAATGGGACTGCGTAGATGGGCCTTTACCCGGGAAATCAAGTCCTCAGAACTAAACGGTTTCACCAGGTAATCATCGGCCCCTGCATCCAATCCTGCTGCGCGATCGCTCACTTCATCCCGTGCAGTCAAGACAATCACTGGGACCATATTGCCACGGGTGCGCAACCGGCGGCAAACCTCCAACCCCGATAGTCCCGGTAGCATCCCATCGAGAAGAACCAGATCCGGACTCAACTCTTGAATCGCTTTCAATCCGGCGACCCCATCCCGAACCACAATCGCCTGATAGCCTTCATACTTGAGTTCTAGTTCGATAAATTGAGCGAGTTTGACTTCATCTTCAACCACAAGGATATTCGCCGTCATGGATTATCGCCTATTGGATTTTAGACTTTCAATTTTAAGGGGTTTTGAGGGGCTGTGTCTCCTCAAGGCGATCGCGGGTCGGATCGACCCCTTCCCTATTCCTCAATCATGAGGGAACAATTGGGTTTATTATAGACCCTAGTTTCATCTATCTATTCAATTAGGTGGGTCAAGAGACCTCTTGCAAAAAAAGGATTGATCCCCCCAACCCCCCTTAAAAACGCCCATCGGCTTTCAAGAATTTTGCAAGACGTCTAAAATAAGGCGTCAGGCGAAATCCTCAATGCGTTAAACTGCAATAACGCCCACGCGGGGTAAGATAAAAATCATGTTAATGTCACCAGACCATCGTCTCTAGGCCAGTCGTTTGATTCAAACATCAAGTCTAGCCCGTGGCACCTGTCAAATCAAGTAGGGGTTAATTAAGGATGAGTCCAGTGGTTAAAGTGGTCCAACCCGTTGGCCTTTTAGATCGGACTAAGGTGGGTCAATTTGAGCGAGAAATTAGCAATTATCTGGCCGAAGGAGCTGAAATTGTACTCATTGACTTTCAAGATGTCAGTTTCATGGACAGTTCAGGTTTAGGAGCAATTGTTGCGGCAATTAAAACCGTTCAAGCTGCTGGAGGGAAACTCTTTTTGTGTTCCATTAATACCCAAGTCAAAATGCTATTAGAACTTGCGGGATTGGATAAAATCATGAAAGTCTTTCCGAACCGAGAGGAATTTGAAAAACACGTCCTTTCTAAACCGGATTGAGCCTAGCCCCCTAGTGATCCGAGCAAGGCGACTGCCTCTGTCTCCCGTCCTAACATCAGGATAGTATCTAAGTTTGTTAGAACCAAGCGGATTCCATTACGAGTGGACCAGAGGTGGCTCCCTTGCCGATGAGGATTGCTGGCCCTAGGTGATTAAAAATCAAACTTAACCTGTAACAAAGAGACATCATCATGAAATGTATCTTCTTTAGAAACTTGACGTACTAACCCTAAAACTTGGTCCAAATTAAACGAATTCCTGTGGCGACATTCGGCGAGTAATTCGATAAAGTTATCGAGACTCCACATCGACCCATCGGGTTCGTTTATTTCATAAATCCCATCGCTAAAAATATAAAGCGAACTCTCTGCCTCAATCTGGCAGGAAGCATTTTCATATTTAATATTAGGAAACATTCCGATCGGCACCGAGGTTTCCGTTCTCAACTTTTGCACGGTTGAGTCTTTGGAGAGTAAAATTGCTGGGGGATGTCCGGCACAGGAATAAACAAGCTGGCGCTGCACCTGATTATAGACCCCATACCAAATGGTAAAATACATATTCCGCTGACGCTCCATCTTAATCGCATGATTGAGGGCGGTCAGCACCTGATAGGGTTGATAGAAATCAGTACCGGGCAGAAAACGAGCGCGCAATAGGTTTAAGACTGAAACCGACAGTAGGGCCGCCCGAGACCCATGTCCCGAAACATCTAGCAAATAAATCGCTAAATTATCATCATCGAGCCAATAATAATCAAAACAATCTCCCCCTAACTGTTGCGAGGGAATAAAACGGGAATCGATGGGGACTGGTTCGCTCAAAGGGAGGGGGAGAAGCGATCGCACATATTCTGCCGCCTCTGCTAGTTCCCCTTTCAGGGCAGCTTCTGCCCGTTTGCGTTCCGTAATATCAATGCCTACAAAAACTGCCGCTTGGTCCTCCAACCACTTCTTAGCAATCACCAAATCGCTGCGGAATACCCCATTGACTTCGGAATCAATTTCTATTGAAGCTTCCCGGGATTGAGTAGCAAAGAAATCGCGGACAAATTGTCCGAAAACCGATTGCCGAAACCCCACTTCGCGCCCGATAAATTGAGCGAGGGGCAAGTTATAAGTTGCGGCTAAATGGCGATTAACCCCTAAATAGTGAAAATCAGCACTAATCAGAGAAACCGTGCCGGGAACTGCATCCAAGACCGCTTGGAGTTGATCCCGGGCCAGTTGGACAGTCGCTTCAGCTTGCTTGTTGGGGGTGACATCTTGGACAAACCCTTCATAACCAATGGTGCGACCTTTAATATCAATTAAGGGTTGGATATTTTCAGAAATCCAGATGGTGGAACCATCAAAACGTTTGACTTCCACCTCATGAACGAGGTGACCCTGAGTTTGCAGGAGCTGTAGGCACTCTTCCCAGTCTTGGGGTTGGAGGTAGAGATGGCGTGGATGTTCTACCCGAGAGAGGAATTGAGTCGGGGACTCATAGCCATACATTTTGGCAAGGGCGGAGTTGATTTGACAATAACGGCCATCTAGGGTGAGTTGAAAGAGTCCAAGGGCGGTATTTTCAAAGAGTTGTTCGTATTTGAGCCTTGCTTGTTGTTCCCCGGTGATGTTGCGCAACAGGGCGATCGCATAGTCCGGTTGATTGCGTTCCCACAGCGAGGAGAAGTTGCCTTCCACCCAGACGCGATCGCCAGTTTTGGTCAGTAAAATGAGGTGAACTCCGGTGAGAGATTCCCCAAGGCGAAGTTTTTCCAGAATAGTCGAGGCGGCTTCAAATGAGGTAGGGTCGAGGATGTCCCACCAATACATTGAAGGGATTTCTTCCAGGGTATAGCCGAGGGTTTTAAGCCAGACGGGGTTGACGTAAAGCAGCCGTTGGTCACTTAAGCGCAAGCTTTGGATGGCGTCATGGGTGTAGTTGAGAAAATCAAGGAGGTGGGGTTGATAGGGTGCAGGGGGTTGGATGCGGTGGCGTTCTAGGGTGGCGATCGCCTGAGTTGCCAAGGTTTGTAGGGTTTGCTTTTGGGTCGCGCTCAGGTGTTGCGGTTGGCGATCCATAATGCATAACGTACCAATGGGGTAACCCTGGGAAGAGATCAGGGGAACACCGGCATAAAAGCAGAGGGAGCTTTGGGGTTCTTGCCTCCCCTTGTCCTGGACTAGTTCTCCCGGTTTGTTGAGGGAGTTGAGAAGCACCAGGCGTTTTTGTTCTAGGGGATAAGCAGACCAGGCACAGGCGAGGTCAAGTTCCTCGGGGGTGGCACCAATGTGGGATTTTACGGAACAGTGACCCGGAATGCCGAGGACGATCGCGGCGATCGGCATTTGAAAAATTTGAGGAATCAGGTCCGTGAGTTCCTGTAAAGCAGTGTGAGTCACGGCATCAAGGGTTTGATACCGGCTTAGGGCTTCGAGGCTTTCAGGGTCATCAGCGGGTCCGGGTACAATCATGGGGGTAATGCGATCGGCGGCTAAAGTTCGCAGGAGGTTCCGAACGCCTGTCTTGAGTGAAGAGAATAGCAGATGGGACGGGGAAATGAGTTTGCTCATCAACGGAAATTTTTTCGCATGATCAGACAGTTGCGATTGTCTCCGATTCGGGTATATAGCAATTCATTGGTTAACTGATGCATGAAGATTAAGCCTCGGCCTCCTTCATCCAATGGATTGCCATTTGGGTTTTCATAGCGGGACTTGAGCTTCGCTTCTAAATCGAAGGGGGGGCCGTAATCCCAAATTTTGATCTCCACATAGCTTGGAAAAACGGTGACTTCAATTTCGATCTCCGTTGTAGGCGGCAAGTCATGATGAGCGTGACGCACTGCATTCGTGAAACCTTCTGCTAAGGCAGTTTGATACTGCCACCAGCGATCGCGCGGAAGTAGGGAGTAGATTTCATCTTCTAACCATTGCAACACTTGTGCTAAGGCATAGAGATCGCTTTTGACTTGCAGATGCGATCGCTTCAGCGGTCGCTCCTCTTTGGCCTGTCGTTTTCCTAGCTGGGAAGCGAGTCCCTTCCACCAGCTGCCGAAATTTTGTAACACCATCTTCTATATGATGAAGAATGTTTACGTCTGGGCTGGCTTCCATACCCAAGGGGTGAAAGTGGGATCAAAGGTTTATCGGTTCTGGCAGCGGCCAGAATGATTCGGTATGAAAGTAGAAGGCCCAGACGTCAAAAGTTTCCTTCTTTCTTTATCCTACAACTCCCTTTAACGACCTAGTAAGCACCACTATTTTTGTTAAACACGACCCCGATTGTTTTCAAAATCAGTTTTAGGTCATAAAGCAGGCTCCATTTTTTTTGGTATTCCAGATCTAAACGAATCACATCCTCAAAGGTGCGAATAGACGATCGCCCATTCACTTGCCATTCTCCCGTCATCCCCGGTTTAACATCCAGACG
This sequence comes from uncultured Oscillatoriaceae bacterium, assembly GCA_965650385.1. Taxonomy (GTDB): domain Bacteria; phylum Cyanobacteriota; class Cyanobacteriia; order Cyanobacteriales; family Laspinemataceae; genus Laspinema. The sequence continues at coordinate 5,273 of CBFGOM010000211.1, read as the reverse complement.
TTGCCATTCCGGGACCTCATAGCGATCGACCTCATCCGGTAGGGGAGGTCTTGTTCCCACAAGACTCATCTCGCCTTTCAAAACGTTCCAAAACTGAGGCAACTCATCTAAACTCGTTCGGCGCATAAACTGACCGATACGGGTAACCCGAGAGTCTTTTTCATTTTTGAAGAGCGGCCCTTCGACTTGATTTTGGACTTGGGATTTGATTGCTTCTGCATTTTCGCACATTGAGCGGAATTTCCAGATCCGAAATCTTTTTCCCATCCAACCACAGCGGACCTGACTAAAAAAAATCGGTCCCGGACTATCAGTCTTGATGGCGATCGCCAAAGGAATAAAAGCAACTCCCGTAATTCCTAACCCCACCAATGCACCTACAATATCAATGAATCGCTTAACCGAGGACCGTACCGAGGGATGGGTTGTGGGTAGTTCTGCATTCTTGTCCCCTTTCCAATTGACTTTTGAGCCAAGTTCCTCATGGGTCCCCACCATCGTTCCCGACTGGCCCTCAAAAGTCAACGCTTGGTCTAAGGCCGTTAGGGATAGGACCGACATGACTTGGGATTGCACATTCCGCAAAATTAAATCAATCGAGGCACTCTGAGTTGTCTTGAGAACTCGGACTAACGCACCCACGCCACTACTATCGATAAAAGTGGTCTTACTAAAATCCAGAATAATATGTTCCGGCGGTGGGCTCCCTTCACAGAGTTCATGACAGGTTTGTTTAAAAAATACGGCCTCAATGACGCTTAAGCGGGGGGGTAGATGCACCACTGCTTGATCGTTACTCAATGAAACTTGAAAATCTGCTTCAGGAGTTTGGCTAACCATAGAAAATATGATCCTTCGTTGCAATCAGCTCAATTTTTTATTTCTTGACAAGATGTTTTGGTTTTCCGAATCCCTAGGTGTTCCAGTGAGGGGCTAGATGGCCCACGAATTGGGATGTTTAGTTCCCACACCTAATGGGTTTTTGCCCTCGGGATTTCATGGAATTCTCTGCGATCGGGTTAATCGCAGCTTAATCTTTATTTTTAAAGTAGCAACATCTGGGGAATGTTGGGTAGGCGATCGCCCCTAAATCAGTCTTTAGATATACCTCCACTGGTTTTTCCCTCTAGCTATAGAGAGGGAATTCTCTTGCTTCTCTCCCTTCCTCAATCCATCAATCCGACAATTTTCCCTTCAGCTTCAATTCATTTCCCCTCAGTTCTTCTGTTCGACCGATGAGGTTTTAAAAATCACTTCTCTTTGGAGTTTTATCGAGGATTTGATAGTATCTATTTATAACCGACTCTTCCTCTGGATAACTCCACTTTATTCTCAGAAACGGTTCGTCAATTTTAAAAATCCTTTAATATTACCATGATTTTCGATAAAATTAAAAGAAATTTTCATGAATTGATGCCGAAGTGAACAGTCCCCCGTTCCTATTAATAAATTAAACCGAGCGATTTGGGTCCTTCACTTTGGGCCAGCACTGCCCCTTGATGCACCTGAAATTTAAGGGAATGAGCCTGAGTTTTGTTTTCTTAAATTAGGTCCTTAAACTCAGTCTCTGTTTTACATAGCATAAATCCGCTAAAATATCAAGCCCTCAACGCCATTACCGAACTCAATATCAGAGACAAGAAACCCAGTTACACCGTCCAGATGGGGTGCTCATGGCAACAGCTTGTCTCCAGCAACCCCGTTGATATTGCCCAAACAACCCTGACAATTGCCTCATATAGCCACCCTTGAGTGTCATTGGTTATCAAGAATGCCTCACTCAAAGCTCACATCATAGCGCCCTTGTGAATCCCACAATAGCCTCAACCAGACTGGTTAATTTTAGAGGGGATGCTGCCGGGACCCTGGGGATTTAACCTCAGTTTACCTGTAACGACTTTTTGCTAACACCAGCATTCCAGTCCCCATCATGATGTTGATGGCTAAGATTTAAGAATTACTAGTATGAATTGCAAATCGTCGGTGTCATTTTCATCTCCCTAATTCAGATATTTGATAATTTTAAACCCTGCTTTTGAAAATTATCGGGACTTTTTCCTGTCGCCACATTCGTGAGGGAGTGGGGCTGTTGAGTTAATCATCCATAAAAATAGCCAGAATTGCGATCGCAAATGTAGCGCATCTTTTTGAGAATCAGGGGCGATCGCGATCGTTTTTGTAGCTCTGACATTCTCCCATGTCCGATAGACTTGCCCCTTGATCCCCTATATTTCGCGGCCATATTCTGACGAAAATCAGCCATTCTATGTCCCACTGATCCGATAGGAATATTCCAAATGACGCAAGGAGTTCTTCATAGACTAGAAAACCTGTATAAATGTCTTTCTTAAGTTTTATATCTCTTTAAAACTATTTATGTCCTCCGAGAGAAATTTAAATTCATACTCGACAGTCTCGCCCTTTTGAAGACAAAATAAGACAGAGAAATATTAGAGCATATTCCTAAAAATTCTCCTTAAATTCAAATGACTTCAAAAATAGCCTTGTTTCTGGCAAAGTGGAATTTCCTGGAAATTCCACGAGTTTAAGGCAGAATTCTGAATCGCTTAAATTGCTCAAAAATCGACGGTCCTGAATAAAAGTTAAATAAAAATATGACTCCAAATATTATTGTTGGCCCCGAATTCGGGGAAGTAATTATAGGATCTGAGGAATCTGATTACATTCTTGCCAATCAAGGAAATGATACCGTGCGTGGTGTTTCAGCCGAGGACCTGATTGAGGGCGGTTCCGGTGAAGATTGGCTGTATGGAGACCCCGGCAACGACACCCTTTTAGGGAATGAAGACAATGACACCTTTTTTGGTGGTCTAGGCAGTCCAGTACCCGTGGGACCCTTACTCGACCAAGACCTAGTTTTTGGGAATACCGGAAATGACTATCTCAACGGAAATGAAGGAAACGATACGATTTACGGGGGAAAAAATGATGACCTGATCCAAGGTGGCAAAGATGATGACTGGTTACATGGGGACCTGAGTACCGATACCGTTTTTGGGGACCTAGGCAACGATACAATTTATGGCGGCCCTGCGGATCCGGTGCGGGTCCTGTTCGATGAAAATGACTTACTCTTTGGGGTCAGTGGTCAGAATTTGATGCAAGGGAATGTCGGCGATGACACCATCTTCGGGGGGACCGGAATGGATGTGATTTATGGCGGTCAAGGTAACGATCTGATCATTGGCAATGTGACTTCTGACATCATCTTTGGGGACAAAGGCGATGACACCATCTACGGGGGTACAGGCAACCCAGACATCGGAGACCCCGAGAGTGATGATTTTATTGTGGGTGGGGATGGAAATGACTATCTCCAGGGTAATGAAGGGAATGATACCCTCGTCGGCGTGAGTGGTTCTAATATCCTGCGCGGGGGTCAAGGGGAGGACCTGATTTATGGCGCAGATTGTAATGACCTGATTTATGGGGATAAAGGGTCAGATACCTTAATAGGGGGAGGTGGTGCCGATATTTTTGCGATCGGGGTGACCACCGGCAGTCCGATTTTAGCCGAAGCGGACCATATCCTTGATTTTGGGAATGGGTATAACCTGATTGGATTGGACCAAGGTCAAACTTTAGAGAACCTCAATATTTTCCAAGGGGAAGGAGAATATGCCGCCCATGCGATCATTCAAGATCGGACAACCGGGGAATATTTGGCGATCGTTCATAACATCGATGCCACAACGCTGACGCCGAATCGATTCACAATGGAAGTGGTCCTTAACATTGGTTGTGATGGGGATGTTCCCCCAGTGGCAACCCTTGGGGATGGAGACTTGCGATCGCCACAAGGGCCAGCGGCAGCCGCTGTGGAAGAGGAACCACTACCCCAGGAACTCCAAGACCAAATCGCCACCGGAGCCCCTGGGATTATCTTTGGGCCAATATCCCAGGAAGCGACCCCCACAGAGGAACCCCCTAGGGTTGTCTTTGCGCCACAGCCTACCCAAGTACGAGTCCCTGTAATTCCGTCATCGGACCGGGAACCCACACCAGAACCGGAACCGACACCGGAACCGGAACCCACACCAGACCCGGAACCAGACTCCAACCTTCCGCCAACGGTGACCAATCCCTTGGCGGACCAAACCGCTACTGCGGGAGAAGAATTTAGCTTTGCACTTCCCGAGGATACCTTTACAGATTCCGACGCAGACCCGTTAACCTTCACCGCCACCTTCGCCGACGGGTCACCGCTACCAGAGTGGCTCACTTTTGACCTGGCAACTGGAGAATTGAGTGGAACGCCCCAGAATGGTGATATTGGCAATTTAGAAATTGCTGTAACCGCTGATGATGGTCAAGGGAATAGCGTAACAGATACCTTTGAACTCGGGGTTGATGACGGCAGTGGGGAGAATCAGCCGCCCACGGTGACCAATCCCCTGGCGGACCAAACCGCTACTGCGGGAGAAGAATTTAGCTTTGCACTTCCCGAGGATACCTTTACAGATTCTGACGCAGACCCGTTAACCGTCACTGCCACCTTAGCCGATGGGTCACTGTTACCAGAGTGGCTCACTTTTGACCCGGCAACTGGAGAATTGAGTGGAACGCCCCAAAATGGCGATGTTGGCAATTTAGAAATTGCTGTAACTGCTGATGATGGACAGGGGAATACCGTAACAGATACCTTTGCACTCGGGGTTGATGATGGCAGTGGGGAGAATATTCGGCCCGAGGTTAACCTAGATCCCCAGGAACCTGGGGTGGATACAACGGTGACTTTTGATCCGCAAGCAGAGGGAGTGCCGATCGCCGAAAATGCGGTAGTAACTGACCCAGATCCTGACAATGATATCCTCACGGGTGCGACGGTTCGGATCGCTAATCCCATCGACGCAGATACGGAAGAACTCATCGTCGATACAGAAGGGACAAATATTACCGCAACGGTTGAAAACGGCGTCGTGACTCTCACTGGGGATGACAATGCAGAAAATTATGAACGGGTGCTACAACGGGTCCGGTACAACAACACCGCCGCGAATCCTGATCTAACTCCTCGGGATATCGAAATCGTAGTCAGTGATGGGGTTAATCAAAGTGAGCCCGCAGTTGCAACCGTAGAGTTTCCTCCTCCGGCTGCTTTGGAAATCACCAAAACCGTGAGCGATCCCGAGGTGACGATAGGAGAAGACCTCAGCTATACCGTCACACTAACGAATCAAGGGGGGATGCCAGCTACGGGAATCCCGGTGAATGAATCGTTACCCAACTGGTTACGTGATATTACCTTCACT
>CBFGOM010000210.1:0-10373 GCA_965650385.1 uncultured Oscillatoriaceae bacterium | reverse complement strand
TCTTTTTCCAACATATCCCGACCCCGTTGGATATTTTCTTCCCGATGCGATCGCTTGTACCACTGGCGAATTCGGGTTTTTGCTGTGGTCGTAATTGCGAAATTGAGCCAATCTAAACTCGGGTGACTATTTTTCTGGGTGAGAATTTCCACAATATCCCCATTATTTAAGGGAGTATCCAAGGTCACCAGTCGCTGATTCACCCGCGCCCCGGCACAATGGTTACCGACTTCGGTATGAATTCGATAGGCAAAATCTACCGGCGTTGCGCCTTGTTTTAATGAGATTAAATCTCCTTGAGGAGTGAAGACATAGACATCTTCATCAAATAAATTATCTTTAACATTTTCCAAATATTCCTGAGCATCTTTTAGGTCACTTTGCCATTCCAATAGTTGCCGTAACCAGGTGAATTTCTCATCATCATTATTGAGCTTACTGGAACTCGATCCCGTTTCTTTATATTTCCAGTGGGCTGCGATCCCATACTCGGCAACGTGATGCATTTCAACAGTTCGGATTTGCACTTCTATGGGCCTACCTGTCGGTCCGAGAACGACGGTATGCAAGGATTGATAGCGGTTGGGTTTAGGCAGGCCAATATAGTCTTTGAATCGACCAGGGAGGGGACGGAAGGCATCGTGAGCGATCGCCAAGGCCCGGTAGCATTCTTCGCTTTTCTGCACGAGAATTCTCACCGCTGCGACGTCGTAGATTTCTTCAAACTTTTTGTTTTGGCGCTGCATTTTTTGGTAGATCCCGTACAGATGCTTGGGACGTCCACTGACTTCGGTGCAACCGATCCCCAGTTCTTCGAGGCGCAGTCGCAGGGTTTCGGTGACTTTATTCAGGCGGTTTTCGCGATCGATCCGTTTTTCAGCCACGAGGTCTTGCATCTGGCGGTAGGACTCGGGTTCAAGATACTTAAAAGCGAGGTCTTCCAGTTCCCATTTAAACCGACCGATCCCCAGGCGATTGGCTAGAGGTGCAAAGATTTCGCGGGTTTCTAGGGCGATGCGCTGGCGCTTGACATCAGGGAGGGACTCTAGGGTGCGCATATTATGCAGGCGATCGGCCAGTTTGACAACGATGACTCGGATATCTTTTGCCATCGCCAGAAACATCCGGCGGAAGTTCTCCGCTTGCCGTTCGGTTTTGCTGGAGAAGTTAAATTTGGAGAGTTTGGTGACGCCTTCGACCAGTTGGCGGACTTCTTCGCCGAAGCGTTCTTGGATTTCTTCGAGGGTGACTTCGGTATCTTCGACCACATCATGCAAAAACCCAGCCGCAATCATGGCGCTGCTGCCGCCAAGTTCGCGCAGGAGTCCGGCAACGGCGATCGGATGGATGATATAAGGTTCGCCGGATTTGCGCCGCTGACATTCATGGAGTTGATAGGCAAATTCAAAGGCGCGACAGATCAGGGAGTTATCGTTCTGGGAGAGGTCGGCGAGAGATGAGTCGGGAGATTCGTTATAGGAGATTAAACAGGTTTGTAGCCATTCGGGAATCTCGACATCAAAAGAGCAGGTTGGAGCAACGGGGTTCATTATCATAAGACTGTCGGTAAGGATTAATAAGGGGTTGGGCTTGCGAAGATTTATCAATTTTAGGGCATTCATTGTATCTTCAGATACAGAAAACCCGGAAATGAGGAGGTAGGGGCTGAGGGTACAGGGTCCCTATGGTGTGGTGGATCAGAAATTTGTAAATCCCGAAGCTATTGACATTGAGCAAGACTCTATGCATCGCTCAGGCTTGCAATTTATATCTAAGTTAAAGTTTTATTAAATTGTACGGATTGCCTACTTTATTAATATAGACAACTTTCTTGAAGTTATGCTGCCGGATCTTCATGCCCAGTGTTATCAAAATTTGATGCAAGCACTCAGTCAATTATCTGAAACGGTCAACGCGCCGAATCCGGATCAAGCCACGGTGCGAGCCAGTACACTTGAAATGCAACAATTTTTTCAGGCTCAAATCTTGAGTTTAGGGATGGATGAACTAGCTCCCGGTATGGTATCCCTGGTGCAGTCCTGTCAAACGGAACTGCATAAACAGATCCGGTTGTTGGGAAATGACGTGATATTTTTAGTTTCGGCTCGACAACCGGAGACTCTTGAGCGACGCTGGTCTGAGGTCCGCGATCGCCTTAAGGGTTGTATCGGCTACTGCGAAGCCATTTTGTCGCTCCCTGCCCCCCAGTAATTCGAGGGGCCAGGATCAAGGTCCGGACTGGCGAGTGTCCATCCTGGACGGTCTAGCCTCCGTTCGTTCCGACCGATCCCCATTTTTGAAGGTGTAACCGGGAAAGAAAGAGCAATGCAATGCCCAAAAGATAAGAATGAGACCTTAGTTGATGGATTTTTGTCCGGGGATCTGCGCGTCAAGCACTGCGTGGAATGTCAAGGCAGTTGGATTTCCTCGACTGACTACGAATCTTGGCGATCGCAGCAACGTCGGCAGATGATTCCCCCAACCTATGTCACTCGCGAAGTCGGCAGAGACTTTATTCCCCCTCAAACGGACATGAAAGCGGGATTATGCCCGGAATGTAATCGCTATCTTTCCCGTTCCAAAGTGATGGCAAAAAACCCGTTCTATGTGGAACGCTGTCCCAGTTGTGGCGGGTTCTGGTGCGATCGCGGGGAATGGGAAGTCCTCGAAGAACTAGAACTCCATGATAGCCTAGAACAGATTTTTTCGGGGGAATGGCAAGCCCGAGTGCGATCGCTCCTGCAATCGGAAAAAGAACGCGATGCCACTATTGAAAAATTAGGTCCAGACGTTGCAGAAATGGTCTTCCAACTCGCGGAAGTTCTCGAACAACACCCCAATGGAGATTTTGGCGTAGCCTATTTAATGCGCCGCTTTGATAAACCGCAATGATGAGTGGGGGATGGGGGATGGGGAGGATAGCAAGAGGAAACGAGTAAAGTCGCGACGTTGAACATCTTCCCCATCTTCCCATCTCCCCTATCCCCCCATCTCCCATCCAATAAACAACAACCAACAACTATGAATGACGCTTTATTTCGTGTAGAAAATTTGCGAGTTTCTTACCCTTCTGGACGCGGTAGAGGGGGGAGTGAGTCGGTTTGGGCGGTGAATGGGGTGTCTTTTACCCTCTCACCGGGGGAACGGATGGGGTTGGTGGGGGAATCCGGCTGTGGGAAGTCTACATTAGGACGAGCCGCGATGCGATTGTTGCCTCCTTCTAGCTTGGTGGAGGGACAGGTGTACTTTAAGGGTCAGTCTGTGTTTGACTTGACGCCATCGGAGTTACGCCGGTTTCGAGGGGAAGCCGTGGCCCTGATTTTTCAAGACCCGATGACGAGGTTAGACCCTCTGATGACGATAGGAGATCATTGTATAGAGACCCTGAACGCGCATCAACCTAATTTAAGCCGAAAACAGGCTAAGGACAAGGCGATCGCTACGTTGGAGGCGGTGAAGATTCCGGCAGCCCGATGGTCCCAATATCCTCATGAGTTTAGCGGGGGGATGCGCCAACGGGTGGCGATCGCTTTGGCGTTGTTGCTCGATCCCAAGTTAATTGTTGCCGATGAACCGACAACCAGTTTAGATGTGACGGTTTCAGCAGAAATTTTACAGGAACTCACTCGTCTGTGTCGGGACCGGGATTTGGCTTTATTGCTGATTTCTCACGATTTGGCAATGGTCGGGGAATATTGCGATCGCATTGCGGTTATGTATAAAGGCGAAATGGTGGAAACGGGCAAAACTCAAGAGGTTTTATTTAATCCCCAACATTCTTATACACAGTCTTTGCTCAAGGCTGCCTTACATATTCAGGCGATCGACCCGGATGCCGTCCCTACACCACCTGACCTCAAATCGACTCCTTTACTCTGCCTGAAAGACTTGCAGCAACATTATACCCTAGAAACTAACTTACTCGATCGCTGGCTGTCAGGGAAACAAAACCAGACGATTAAAGCAGTGGATGGGGTTAATTTACAGATTTACAAAGGAGAAATTCTCGGGCTAGTGGGAGAATCCGGCTGCGGAAAAAGTACCCTCTCTCGCACAATTTTACAACTGGTAACTCCCACCGGTGGTCAGGTGGAATTTTTAGGTCAGGAGCTCACCCAACTGTCCCGGCGGTCCATGCAGCAACAACGCAGACAGATCCAGATGGTGTTTCAAGACCCTCACGCTTGTCTCAATCCGATGATGACGGTAGGACAAAGCATTGCTGACCCTCTGTTTATTCATCATTTAGCCACGCCAGAGCAAGCTAAACAGTTGGTCTTGAAGATGTTGGAACGGGTGGGATTAACTCCCGCATCGGACTTTTATGAGCGCTATCCTTCGGATTTGTCCGGGGGTCAACAGCAACGGGTGGCGATCGCCCGGGCTTTGATTACTCAGCCGCAGTTACTGATTTGTGATGAGCCGGTGAGTATGTTGGATGCCAGCGTCCAAACTCAGGTGCTAGAGTTAATGTTGGAACTCAAGCAGGAATTTGATCTGACTTATTTGTTTATTACCCATGATTTGTGGGTGGCGCGGTTTTTCTGCGATCGCATTGCAGTGATGAATTCAGGTCAAATCGTAGAACTTGGCAACACCCGCGAGATTTTTACCAATCCTCAGCATCCCTACACCAAAACTCTGTTGAGTGCAGCACCGTTGTTAGCCCGTACTTAATCAAAACTGGATCCGTTTTTGGCGGGGAAACTCGCCCTCTTCCGGCGATCGGGGGAGGGCGATTTTTATAGGCCGGGAAAAATAAGTATATTTGCTTCCTACTTATCATGAATATATAAAGTTTTATGTAATTTTCACTACAAATTGAGAAGCGATCGGCAATAATTAAATCAGAGACCCAAAAACCCTTATTGAATTCGAGGATGGCAAGCGTCTAATCTGATTAAACACCAGATGGGATGGGACGCCAGATAAAACCATGACTCCTGAAATTATCAATAGCTTATGGATTCTGCTCGTTATAACGATGTTCAGCATCGTTTACTGTCCTTTACTGTGTTGGATTCTGCCCAACCGAAGCGGCACTGCATAGGGGAAACCCGGTTCATAGTCGTCACCCACGGTAACAAACCGTGGGATTTTTTTTGGGAAGCTATGGTAATTTTTGGGTTCTAACTCGGATTCGTTTATAATCCGCGAACCAAGTTCCTTTTTGATACAATTGCGGTGAGAGTTGCATTTCGATATCGGCCAAAATTGTCTCTTGCGCTTCCTGGGGAATTTCCGAAAATAAGCGATTTCCAAACATAGCAATCCAATTTCTTAATCCCTTTTCTCCATCCTCTAATGGAGTCGGGCGGTCAAATAATTGAGCAAAATCAACTTCAAATCCTCTCTGTTCTAAGAGGGTGGTATATTCACTAATACTCGGAAAATACCAAGGATGGAGAGTGATATCAACAGGATAACCGGCGGATTCTATGCTGTGATAACAAGCTTGAATAATTTTTTGAACATTTCCTTTTCCCCCAAATTCAGCTACGAATAACCCACCCGGTTTGAGTGATTTAAAAATTCCATCAATGACCTTTTCCGCTGCTTTCATCCAGTGGAGTGCCGCGTTGGAAAAGACCTTATCAAATTGTTCTAAAAAGTCTAATTTTTCTCCATCCTTGACTTCAAAGGTGAGGTGAGGATAGGACTGACGCGCTTGAGTAATCATTGCAACAGACTGATCCACTCCGATGACTTCAGCGCCAGCGGTGGCAATTTGTTGGGCGAGATAACCTGTACCACAGCCTAAATCGAGGATGCGATCGCCGGGTTTGGGTTGCAAGAGTTCTAATAAATCGGTTCCATACTGACTGACAAATCCATGTTTGCGATCGTACAGTTCAGCATTCCATTCAGTGCGGTTTAAGGGGGAAGATGGCAAGTTCATGTCGTTTCACTTTGATGATTCAAGGTTCATCGTAACGACTTCAGTCGTTACGATGAACCTGAATTAAATATTGTAGTTCCCTGGGCCAAATTGTAGCGGTTGGGTAGGGGAATCAGGGGATAAAATTATCAGAAATGTTAGGTTCTAGGGAGTTGAAATCTTGTCCTGTTGGGGTTTTAGGGATGCTACCCAACAGGAACAGAAATCAGAAATACGGAACCAAGGCGGCAGGAAAGATGAAAAACAGTTTCATCGGTGGGATTGGCGATCCAGGGTATCATTCTGCGCTGAAATAGGGTGTTATTCAGGTCGGTTGAAGGCCAGCGATCGCAAGAGTTTGTAAAAATCAAACGTTTTCCAGTTAATTGACGGATAAGTTTACCACTGACTAGAGCGTTCGCGGAAACTTTCTAAAGAAGAGAGGCGATCGGGAAGATCCCGCAGCATTTTCTCCATTTCCATTTCTTCTTTCTCCCAATCATTGGGACGGCAAACCGGAGTTCGAGAGTCAGTTCGATAGGTTTGAGACGGAGTGGCTGACCCCTCAAGAGAGGTGGATTGATGTCGTTGGGCTTCAGACGTGGGGCCTAGCATAGCGTTCTCCTCAATAAATGATAGTTTTAAGGTATTGGGGTTAATCCTACTGGATTGTGTCCTTTCTCTTCTTAGTTTTCCCGCTTTGCAGATTAAATCAGCATTTTTGAAAAAATGTTTAATTCCCGGATGGGATCACGTTAAAATTGCTCTAAAGATAGTTGACAAAGTTAGACCTTTGCCCATCCTGTACTTGAGGAGCATCTCAACTTAACTAAAAGAATGCCTAATATTGTTAGCGATCGTCGGGATTATTTTTAGATTAGAGTCAGGTTCAAATAGACTGAGGGTTGAGGGGAAGTGTCATGCAAACTTCATACCCCTTTCATACGAACGTAATATGACCTGGATATAGTAATCACTAGCTGAACGCAAGCAAGGCCATTGGATTAGAGCGTTGACACCCTCTGATACCCTCGGCGCATTTAGTGTGGTTTGGTCTTTATGTCAGAGTTAAGCACACCGGACCTCAATCCTTGCATTCATTCAAAGATCGCTGGGTGAATGTAGGGATGGGTTACATCCAAAAATCATGCCCTCATGTCACATTTTCAAGCCCTCCAGGCCCTCTGGGGGGTTTTTCGTGGGTGCGATCGCCTCAGTTATTTTGGAGGGCGATCGCACAGGGTCAAAAAGCCAGTATTCTAGCCAGAATTTTTAAATTCCCTAATACTGCGGCACCGAAGGATCTACCTCTTGACTCCAGGCAGTAATTCCACCTTTGAGGTTCGTTCCTTCAATGCCTGCTTCCTTCAAAATTCCCAGGGCCTTAGCCGATCGCCCGCCCAGTTTGCAATGTGCAATCACACGATGACCATTTGCCAATTCTTTCACCTTCTCAACTCCCTTCCCTTGTTCAATCTCCCCTAGAGGGACCAAGACTGAACCAGGAATTTGAGCAATTTCATACTCATTCGGGTTGCGAACATCAATCAGCACAAAATCTGTTGCACCACTGTCCATCAATTGCTTGAGTTCAGTGGCGGTCATTTCTGAAATTTCCATTTGTTGTTGAGCCTCCGCTGCTTTTGCTTGAGGAATTCCGCAAAACTGTTCATAATCAATCAGTTCTTCAATCACGGGCCGAACGGGATTGGGCCGCAATTTCAACTCTCGGAATTTCATATCTAAAGCATTATAAAGCAACAGCCGCCCGCTCAGGGTCGTTCCGGACCCGGTGATGATTTTTACGGTTTCTGTCGCTTGGATGACCCCAATGATTCCCGGGAGAATGCCTAAAACGCCCCCTTCAGCACAGGAGGGGACCAATCCAGGGGGGGGTGGTTCTGGGTACAAGTCGCGGTAATTCGGACCGCCTTGATAATTAAACACCGTTGCCTGACCTTCAAAGCGGTAAATCGAACCATAGACATTTGGTTTATCCAGCAAGACACAGGCATCATTGACTAAATACCGCGTGGGGAAGTTATCGGTGCCATCTACGACAATATCGTAGGGTTTGAGGATATCAAGGGCATTTTCCGCACGGATCCGGGTGTTGTAGAGGTCTACTTGGCAGAAGGGATTAATTTCTAAAATGCGGTGTTTAGCTGATTCGATTTTGGGTTTGTTGACCCAGGAGGTCCCGTGGATGACTTGCCGTTGCAGGTTGGAGGTATCCACAATATCGAAATCAACGATGCCAATTCGTCCGACCCCGGCAGCGGCTAAATAAAGCAACAAGGGGGCACCGAGACCTCCAGTCCCGATACAAAGGACGCTGGCGGCTTTCAGGCGCTTTTGCCCTGTTACACCAATTTCGGGTAAGATTAAATGACGGGAATACCGTTCGTAATCGTCTGAGTTTAACTGGATTTCGTCCAGATTAGGATTTAACATGGCACTGTTGCTTGGGCAGGGCAAACTCCTATTTTATCCAAAGGGGTTGATAATTTTGAGCGAGGTGCGATCGCCCCCAAGTTTCTTAATGCCTAAGCGGGAATTCTTATCTGGTTTAGGATTCAGCCCTTGCCTTCACTGGGGGGAGTGAGAATTGTTCTTTTCTCCCCAATTGCGATCGCGTCCTTACTGGTATTTTACCCTTACCAGGGACTACCAATCATGGTAAATCCGGCCCAATAATAAGGGTGAGATAAATCCGTATTCTCAACCCCTGCTAAATCAGCAGGTAGTTGGACCCCTCGCAAAGCGCCAGTCCCCCGCAGTTCACCCTCAGCAATCTTGACCTCTCCGCGCAAAAGAGATAATTGAGCTTCTTGCAACGCTTCAGCTTTGATGGGTGATTTCACCAAATATTGATAAAATTCAGTCATCAGTGCTAACGTGCCTTCATCACTCACATACCATAAAGAGGCTAAGGCAGATTTAACCCCAGCCGCAAGTGCTAACCCGGCAAATCCTAATTCGGCAGTCTCATCACCGACGGCAGTCCGACAGGCACTGAGTACCAATAACTCAACTTGGGGATTGTTCCATCCTAGGGTTCGTAATTCATCCAGGTAAAGTTGTTCATTCCAGAGTTGAATAAATGAATTCTTTTGTCCACCGGGATTAAATTCAGCATGAGTTGCTAAGTGAATAATTTGATAAGGATATTCTTCGCGTTTGGCAATTAAATTAGTGCGAGTAAAGGATTCATTGAGCAATGCTTGACCCTCCCAGAGTTGTCCGGCAATGGTGGAGAGTTCCAAGGGGACGGCAGGGAGGGGATTGAGTTGGGTAAACTGACTGGCACCCATTGCTAAAACCCGACTGTCGCGAAGGGGAATGTAACGCATATCGGTCAAACTGATGCTAGGAATCAGGGCGATCGCGTATTGTTCAATCAGAAATTGTTCCCCATCATGCAAAGCAGCAATGGGAAGACTCCGCAACCCTGCATCCATACTAAACAGTAAAGTATCAATATTTTGTGCGGCTAATTCTTCTTGAATCGGAGCAATTAACCATTGATACAGGGTTTGTGCAGGGATTAAATATTGGTTGGTACTCCGAAACCGTGGATTAGAAATTTGCTGCCGTAATTCAAATGCCGCTTGCAAAATTGCTTGCCGAGTTGCTTCTGGAACCGTCTTCCGAATGGGAGTTCCCTCGGTTGTAACTACCACAAGTTCTAATTGTTCCGGTAGTAATAACGTATAAACGATCGCGGGTTTAGTGTTGGTTTGTTGGGTAATCTTTGCCAAGGTATCGCGAATGCTTTCCGTGGATTGGAAAGGTTGTTGAGACAGATCGGTACCTAAGTAATTGGCAAATTGTTGATCCTGAAGGCGATCGAGTTGTAATACAGCATTGCTAACATTCCCCACCTCCAGAGATTGGGTAATAGTTGCCACATTCATCGGGATGGGTGGCGGTGCAACTTGTCCCGGTGGCAGATTGCCGCCTGGGGAAGGGGAATTTTCCCGGGGAGGTTGTGAGGCAGGAGTGGTGGGTGCAGGTTGCAGACCGATCGCCCCTGGATTGCTGGGATTTGGGCCAGCCGGGGTAAGTGCGATGGGCGATTGTATCCCCGGTCCAGAGGTAGCCGGAGAGAGGGCTTCTAGGGTCAAAATAGGGGGTGCAGAAACACTCTCGGGACCATTAAGACGGGCGATCGCAGGGGTTGGATTGTTTACGAGATCTAAGTTGCCATTGGGTTGCGCTTGTCCAAGTTGCTGCTGTTGAGGGGGTGGTGGCGGTTGCATTCCTCCGGGTGGCGGTTGCATTCCTCCGGGTGGCGGTGGTTGAGTTCCTCCGGGTGGCGGTGGTTGCATTCCTCCTGGCGGTGGCGGTTGAGTTCCTCCTGGCGGTGGTTGCATTCCTCCTGGCGGTGGTTGCATTCCTCCTGGCGGTGGCGGTGGTTGCATTCCTCCTGGCGGTGGCGGTTGAGTTCCTCCGGGTGGCGGTGGTTGCATTCCTCCTGGCGGTGGCGGTTGAG
>CBFGOM010000209.1:0-10475 GCA_965650385.1 uncultured Oscillatoriaceae bacterium | reverse complement strand
CCCAAAATCTGGGTTTCTCCAGAACGAATCGCACTACCCGCCAAATAGGACACGAGGTCAAGTTTTGTAACAGTCCCCCAAAAAGACTAAACCTAAAACCCCCTACCAGTCCGGCAGGAGGTCTTTTGCCATGCTGTAGCGTTAAAACACTTAGCTTTAACGCTATACAGGTTTGAGCGCGAGCGCATAAAGATCTTCCCCCAAAAACAAAAACCCCTTCACAACCTCATACCAATTAAATTTAAGCCTGCACAAGATGCAACTCAGTCGGCTCAAACTTAGTAGCTAATAATGTATCGAGGATAAAGTTGTAAGATGTTAAAGATTGGACTTGTTCCGGGGTGAGCATTTCTAGTTCTTTAGTCACACGCTCGCGTAACTCCTGGAGCGAGGCAAAGTTCTCCCCTTTCCATAGGCTCTTGAGGAATTCCCATAGCCTCTCAATCGGATTCACTTCGGGACTGTGAGGCGGTTGAAATACTGGAATTAAATTCTCAGGCCATTCCAAGGCTTTAGCTCTATGGGCTGGTGCCCCATCTAGTTGAATCACCGCAATGGTATCACCTAGTCGTTCAGAGATGGCATCAATAAAGGCTTGAAAGTTTCTACTGTTAAGCTTTTCGTACTCTTGGGTAAAGTGCCACCCTGTTTCGGGTTCAACTATCCCATATAGCCAGAAAGCTTATAGCGGCCATTGGACTTTTGCAATTGGTTTGACACCGTGAGCGGTAATCACCCGAGCTGTTTGCGTCTTGCGTCCAATTCGGGTTTCATCTTGACAAAGGTAGCGTAGGGGCTGCTTCAACTGAAAAAGTGCCTGAAACTCCATTACAGCTAGGCGAATGTTTTTTTAAATTGATTAATCGCTTCAGGATGTTGGTGAACACTCTGTGGGCGAGGGACTTTCAACTTGCCTTTGAGTTCGTCGCGTACAAACCGACGTACAGTAGCATACTTCAGTGTCAAGTTAAACGAATTCTGGAGCCACTCTACAATTTCACCATAGCTGCCAAACCCTTGCTCCGTGCTGAGACGTTCTTCCAAGGCGCTCTTGACTTGACCTGCAATTAACGGTTTGGCCCCAGGTGCTACTTTGACCTCTAACAATGCTTTTAGCCCCCCTTGGCGGTATTTCTGTAGCCATCGGGTAATGGTGGAGGGGTTACGCCCTAAGCGCGCCGCCAGCTCTTGATGTTGGGTTACTTCACCGCTTTTGACCCACCACAACAACAGTAGGCGTTCTTTTTGAGCCGCACTCCGAGCGTGCTTCATGGTTTTTTCCAAATACTCAACACTTTCCGCTATTTCCAGCTTCATCCGACCTGCCATCAGCCACCTCTACCAAACACTGGTTCCATCTTATGCTATTTCATTTTAAATTGGTATCAGAAATGACGGTGGCCGGGACGAGAATGAAGGGAGTTGCTGATACTCCGGCGGGAAAGCCATTAGAAGTTGGGCAGGTTACAGGTTGGGTAGTCCTAAATATATGATGATTCATAATGATAATCAATCATTACATATTTAGGACTACCAGTTAATTTAAAAGGGGTAGAACTACTCAGTCTGCCAAACTTTAATAGTTTTATCCATACTTCCACTAATCAACGTTTTACTATCAGGAGTAAAACTCACTGCATAAACACCTTCTAAATGACCAGAAAGTGTACAGAGCAGTTCTCCATTGAGCCAATTCCATAGTTTAACAGTCTTATCACTTCTACGAGCAGTAGCTAGAAGCGCACCATCAGGACTAAAAGCAACACACTGAACACCATAGAGGCATACTGAATGAGCAGAAAGTGTGCGTATTAGTTTTCCATTGGTCAAATTCCAAAGTTTGATAGTATTGTCACTACTCCCGCTAGCAATAGTTTGACCATCAGGACTTACTTTTACAGATTGAACAAAATTTGTATGAGATGATAAATTTAAAACTCTTCCTTGCTTTATGTCCCATATCTTTACATTATTGTCACAACCGCCACTCACTACTATTTCACTATCTCGGCTAAAATGCACTGATTGCACATAGCTGGAATGACCAGAAAGCGTCTGCTGTTCTTTCTTTGTTTTTAAATTCCATAGTTTGATGGTGCGATCATCACTTCCACTAGCTAAAGTTTTTCCATCTGGGCTAACTGCAACTGCTGTAACGGCTTTAGAATGCCCCGTCAGAGTACAAATTATTTTACCTTTTTCAACATCCCAAAACTTAATTTGTTGATCGTCACTACCACTTACCACCATTTTTCCGTCAGGACAGAAAGTGACTGGGCGAAGAGGTTTACTATGTACTTTCAAAGTACAAATTTCTTCTCTTTTTTTTAAGGGCCACAGCGTTATAGTAGAGTCTCGATAGCCAATTACAGCAATCTCTCCATCACAATTAATATCTAATGAAGTTACCCATGCCAATGGATTAGGATTTTCAAATGTATATGTACAATTCCAAAGAGACGTTGTTGTTGTTGTAGAATTACTTAAAGGAACATTTGTTTCTTGGTTTGAATTACCTAAATTGTTGTTTTCTGCTATATTTACAATTGGATCTTCTACTATTTTTAAGCTGTAAAAATCTATGGATTCACCATCTATAACACTGTCTATATATTGCTTTGCCTCATAAAAGTTAGGCTGTTGATCTGAGGTAAACATAACTGTATTTTCATCTTTACCAGCCTCCAACAGCCCTCCTTTTGCTTCATTGCTTCCCATCAAAGAAAATTGTATGTATCCATTGAATAAAGCGCCAGCAGGCTTAAATTGAATTGCCGTTATTCTACTGATTGGGATTTCTTTACTACCCTTTAGCCCTTTACTGACAAAACCCATTAAACCTTTAGGAGTTATAATTACTCTAGTTCGGGTTAAGCGTAAACTATCTCCCACTCCTGCTATTTCATAATGAGAACGGTTCCTATCGTTAACTTCTTTATCCGCAATACATTTTTTCTCATCAATTCCTAAGCTGGCTTCATCTCCATCTTGCTCTTGATTTGATAAAATTTTGCTCTCGCTACTTGAAGTTGAAGTGGAAACTTTTTCCTTGTCAATTTTGAGATTTTGACTCCAAGCCGGAAAGTCATCTCCTGATTGTCGTCCATAAATATTAACTATTTCTATATCTTTTAAATTGAGGTTTTTAATTTCTTTACCTATCAATTCTACAGCAATAGTTTCATCGGGTATTTCAGCCGACTCAACCATCACTTGTAATTTCTTATTTGTTAAGCTGGCTTTTGCCCTCATGCTGTTGTCTTGTAAGGCACGGTTTAAAAGTAAGGTGATTGCTTCACTATCTCCTTCACGTGCCCGTTCTTGAAGAGTTAGCTGCTTTGGGGTTGTGGATACTTTGGAACTCACGGATTGAGAATCTGTTAGATCGGATACAGACAAGGGTTGTGGAGGTATGTTAAATTCTTCACTCCACGCCGGAAACTCATTCCCTATCTGCCGCCCGTAAACCTTTATTCTCTTGATAGGTGGAGATCCCAAGCTTGTCATAGATTTACGCAGCCATCCAACTAAAGCGTTTTGGCTCGGGACTGTGGACGATTCCAATATTACCTGTAAGCACTCATCCTTCAGAGCAGTTTTCACTGTAATACCCTTGGGTTGGAGTTGGCGGTTCATCAGAACAGCGATCGCCTTGGCATCTCCCTGTTTGGCTTTTTCGAGCAGATTTCCCTCTGTCATAGTAAGCTACTCCGGATCCAATAGAGTTTAAAAACAGTGCTTTCCATTACTTTACCTTAATTCACGCTTTCAGATTCAGGAGTTACGCAGTTGGAGAAACAGTAACCCAAGGGGCCTCGAAGTAAGAGCGCACAGCAGATCGAATAACTTGCAGCTTAGACTCATACCAACTAATGCCAGTATTGAACCAATACATGAATAAACGTTCGCTTGGGAATGGGAAGATGAGAACGAATTGGCGGATAAGTTTAGCAATTGGGCGAGCGGATGGATTGAATTATGGGCAGATGGTATGGACCTTAACGAGATAATCCGCTCAAAAGAATTAGAATTAAAAGGTGAATAGCAAGCACAAAAACCCTAAGCCTCCATAAAAAAAGACCACCGGAGAGATCTCCGGTGGTCTTTTTGTTCCAATTAATTAACCGCTGTATTAAGAAAACTTGGAAATTTTAAGAACGCTAACAGGTCTTTGTCTATTCAATTAGAACATTCTTATGATAACCAAGTAACCCTAGTTACAAAACTCCAGGTATGCCTTCATCTCCCACTCTGTGCCATCTGACGCTTTTTTTAGATCTGTCTGAAGATGGAGTAATAGCTCCCCTTTTTCCTCCCCAGTATCTTCTGCATTGATATTCACAAATTGGTTGATTTTTCCGACATAACCTTCTCCCCGAGTTATTGTAAATGCTAGAGGGGGGGACGAGGAATTGACTCCGTTGAGGACATAAGTATAAACTGCTTTCTCGAATGTGTGATCAACCATCCGGAAACTTAAAAGTTGAATAGAGGTAGACAAAATACTGGGGGGTATTTGCTCCGGTTTTCCTGTATTTTTGCCTCGAAATAATGGTTGTACTACCTGTCCCGGAATGTAAAGTTTTGCAGGCCGTTGAATTTGATGGGTTGGGTCCCATCCAATCGCCCGAATGGCCTGTTTTTCATAATCTTTGAGTTCTTTCAGAGATTCCAACATCGCGTTCATTTGATTGATACTTGTTTTACAGATACTATCACATAGGTTGTGATTGTCCGTCTGTCAATAATCGATAGATATCAATATGCCCGCTCAGATGAAGCTGGAGCTAATTTCACTATGCTCCGGTTATAGGGGCGGGCATTAGTTGGTAAAAGAGCCTATGGGAGTAAGCCGACTAAACGAGGAAAGAATGTCTCAATGATTGCTGCTATTTCTTTGTCTAAGATAATCACATCGGTTAATCTCCTAGGAGCAGCTGATGGAACTACATTTGAAGCTTTTTTTGTCAACAAGTTAGTTCCTAATCTCTGGGAAGGTGCTTGTGTCGTTTTAGATAATAGATCCATTCACCAAGGGGAGGAAATCGAAAAAGCTATTGTAGCTTCTGGTGCTAAGTTAATTTATTTGCCCCCTTATTCTCCTAACTTTAATCCCATTGAAAATATGTGGTCGAAGGTCAAATCCATTCTTCGTTCTTTAGGAGCTAGAACTTATCAATCCTTAGATCACGCTATTGCACAAGCCTTTAGCCAAGTCTGTATCAATGATCTTCACCATTGGTTTACTCATTGCTGTTACTGCACGTCATCTAATTGAGAACTGCTCTAACTGCATTTACAGCTAGAGGCGAATTCGGAAATGAGCTACCATCATTTTTATAAACTCATCCACAACGTTTTTTTCATTTAGACATCGCTGGTAAGAGTAACGCTGAATGAAGCGAATTCCATGTTTTTGGAACAGTCGATCTCGTTCATGATCATTGGCTGCTGATGGATGAGCAATTCTGCTGTCGCACTCCAGTATTCCCAAATACCCATCAATTACTACCAAAAAATCAGGTATTAGGTTTTTGCGATATTCACCCGAATTAATGCGGCAACTAGCATTAGGGAAAAATAAAACGCCTTGGGCATCCAGAGCTTTTGCAACTCGTACTTCCTGCTCTGAAAGAAAATGAAGATTTTGCCATCGAAGGGGGTTGGGTATAGGTTTGACCGTATCAAACTTGTCTCTAAGAAGTTTTTTGATACTGCGAATATTAGATTTTTCTGCGCCAAGAATGATTACATTAAATGGTCTATTTAACATTTCACTCAAAGCTTCTTTTATTTCTTCAGTTTTAGATTGAACTATTCGGGTTAAATCAGATGAAATTACAGCAATTAAAATATAATTTTTACTCCACCAAACCAACTTCGCCTGCTGATTTAATAAAAATTCAGTTATGGGAGAAAGACGAGTTAACAATCTTTTCCAAAATTCATCAATATAACCTGGATTTATATCATCTGGATCCAGATTATCTGGATCTGGATCGGTTAGTATTAACCCGCACATTTCTAAAAACGCCTCAGATTCTTCATCTTCTATAAAGAGTGATTCAACACAAAACCCTTTATAAATAAAAGATTGATTATAGTAAATTTTATGAAAGAAATCTTTTTCGTCAAACGAAGAAAGCCCTGACTTTATCATTTCACAATATATCAGGTCATATGCAGACAAGAGTGTATTAATAGTAAGGTAGCTATCATTTCCCCAAAGATTGTGTCTGATTTTAACTAAAGAAAATGGATCTAACCCAGCTTCTTCTATTTTTTTTATTGTAAGCAGGTAAGGTGGCTTGTCATCAGAAAAGCTCTCTATTTCTTCCTTAATTTCATCAATAACTATAGAGGCAATACTAAAAGGTGGGGGAGGACAGTTTCTGTATTCAGAAACAAAAATTCTAGCTAATTCACATTTAATGTATCCTTTTTCACCCAGAGATTGTAACATTTCGCTTTCTGAAATCGAATATTCTTTAAAATTAGCGATAATATCCTTCCATCCCGTAATTAGTGTATCTTCTTTACTGTATGTAAGCGCTGGTCCATGAGAAAAATGGGCTATCCAATCGGGGTTTACCCCAAATCCCTCCATTTTTTCTACTAAATCTGTGTCTACACATTCTCCTCTTTTTATTTTATCTTTAACAGAGGGATACCAATCTTTTGTTATATCCTCTGCATCTTCATTCTGGTGAATAACTCTAAACTGAAAAACATCCGGACAGCAACTTGTTTCTAAAACTTTAATACAAGCATCGCTACTTGTAAAAAATTTGGTTTGAGAAAGAGCATTAAAGACCTTTTCTTCCGACTCCGATTGAAAATAACTTTCTACATATTTGTATCCATTAGAAAGCTTGTCTACAATTCCACATGAATTGTTTTTTTGTATATCCCAGCAAAACCACGCTTTAGAGTCTGGATTTAGCCCAAATTTCTTCATGGTTTGAAACAAGCTCAATTCTTCTTGGATTTGCCCGAATTAATCCCGGATCCTGTTTCTGGACTTGCCATTTTAAACCTCTATTTTAAACTAGCTCTAATTATAACATTTTTTGGACTCATGAGTCAGCTTCTAAAACCCATCCCTAAGAAAGGAAAGGGGTTTAGAATAAAAGCCCTTTCCTATGGAGGTAGTAAAGAACATCTTCTACAACTTTTCCGAAAAATCCATCCGTAGCATGGAACCCTAATTCTCTCGTTCCGCTCCGAGACTCGGGAGGAAATTTAGGGAAACGGCTAAAACCCTGACTTTCCGTAGGCTGAAACCCTGACTTTTCGTTGATCCCGGCACCCTAGGGGGAAAGGAAAAATCCTTAGACTTTCTGGGGAAAACCTAATCAGTTTTAACAGCCGGATCAAATCCTCCAACTCTTCTATGGTCATTGCTAATTTAGTTAGCTTCCCATAGCGCTGTTTGACAAATCCTTTTAACTGCTGATGGCTTACTACCCCTTGATCAACCAGTTCTTGTACTAAAGAGTGGGCTTCCATTACTAGAGCGTGTGGTGTTGGTTCGGGGCTTACCTCCTCATCACCAAGCTGAGTGTCGGGTTGAGTGTCGGGCTGAATCCCCTGCCCAGTGCATTGTCCATAGCCTTTAAGTGGGCGAGTTGTCTGCGTTTTGCTTGAACCACTGATTTGCTCCTATTGTTTAAAATGCGGCAATTTCTAGTTGATTCAAGTATTCCATCAGCACGGATTCATCTGCGTTGTCAGGCGGGAGGGAAGACAAGAGAGGGTTCCCCATCGACACATAATCGACAAGGCTAAAAATCTGATTCCAGAGGGCGAAAATATCCCCTTCCCGTGATTCCACCCCAGATACCTGCCCCCATTGCACAATCGGGGTTGTTCCATACTTGCCTTCTTTGTCCAGGAGGATAGCAGGCGCATTTTGGGCTGGGTTCCAGTAGGCGATTCTGCCAGTCCTGGGGAAACCCTCGTAAATCAACCTCACCCGATCGCCCTCTTTCAGTGTTGGGGAAAACTCTAACGCTGTTGTTTTTGATCCACCCTTATTTTTTATAGATATATTATTACCAGGGGTGGCACAGTCGGGAGGGGTGGCACAGTCCGTTAAACCCTTGCCCTGCAAGACATTTGGGGATTCCCTATCCGGAGGGGTGGCACAGTCGGGAGGGGTGGCACAGTCCGTTAAACCTGTAGCAACATCCGTGGTTGTGTTACTGGTGATTTTGGACTCCAGAGCTTCGTTCCATTTGGCAAAAATTTGGTCTCTACCATCAGTGGGGGGGAGGAAGGAATAGATCCGCTCAATCTTGCCGTTGGCCCCCCTTCTTCTCGCCGTGCAGGTCAATTTCAACCCCATGAGAGCCAATAGGGTTTGGGTGGTTTGGATAGGGGAGCAGTTAGCCGAGATGGCCGTCCCGAATAGCCCCTTGAGGTCTTTTGCATTCGCCTTGGCATTTTTGGTCAAAGTGACGATCTCCTCGGATTGAGCGGTCATCGGTTCGCCAGTCAAGACCCCTCGCACCCCCAAAATTTCCAGTGCCTTAACCTTGAGTTTCCAAGACCGGACATCTGGGGTGTGGATCAGAGGTTTTTTGGCGATCGCATCAAGGTCAGCAGAATCCGAAAAATGGGCATGGTCTTGGTGGTTGAAGTAGTAGTGCAGCTTCCATCTCCGGTGCTGTCCCTCATCGTGAGCCTTTATTAGTTCGGGGGTGAGTTCAACCCCTCCAAGGTCGTTGCTGATTCGGTAGCGTTCACAGGAAAGAGATTCCTCGCGGGTCTTTGATGATTTTTTATCAAGTTCCTCAAAGTCTTCGGGAGTGAGAGGGTTAGCGGTTACGCGGGCTTGAGAATGCTCATCCCATTGCTCATTTTTGGTCTCCTTGAAATCCTTCTGAATGGCTTGGATTTGTTCCTTCTCTAGTTCGGTAACTCCCTCGAAAATTTCAACTCCCTCGGATTGGAGGAATTGCAGCGCAGCCTCCCGATAGCGATAAATATCCCGGTTGAACCTCGCGACTTGCTTAGAAAAAGCCCGCTTGCTCACTGGGCAAGACCGGGACTCCAAATCCTCGGTATCAGTTCGTTCTAAGACTGAGAGGATCCCTTTAAATTCGCGGTCCTTTCCTGCCTCGACCCCTTTCCAGTGGCTCGATCCATTTCCTAGAGGAGCGCCAGATTTTTTGATAAAACAGTGACGATCAACTCCTTCCCGAACCCGGTCGAGCCGCTGACGATATTCCCGTACTGAGTTGAGTGCGTTGCTGATGTCACAGACGGCAACCCAGCGATCGCGCTCATCTAGCGATACAGCAGAGGAAATGGAAGGGGAACAGAGGATCACGTCATACTCGTGGGCTAATTCGTTCAACCGCTCAACGCAACCGAACGCGGGATGTCCATCCGTTCCCAGGGATTCGGCATCAATCCTCAATACTCGTAGTCCTGGGAAATCTTCGAGCAACTTGCGCTCAATGGTTAGGGTCCCCCAGGTTGAGGAGGGCTTGCGACCTTCCACCGAAAAGAACAGACATTTATCCCCAGGTTTCCCCCTCAAGATTTTGCAGGCTTGAAAATACACCTCTGCCTGAGATTGGTAGGAGTAGAGGGAGTATTTGCGTTCGCGGCGAAATTCGTTGATCAGAATTGTGGGGGTAATGGTTCTGATTGGCGCAACGGTATCAACAATGAATTCCACATCCACATCTGAAATGTCGGCACTCATGGCGACAACCAATCCGTCCGAGCGCCCTAGGACATCTTGCAACAATCCTTTGAAGGTTGAGACAATCCAACCCCTATCCTTCTTGCAAGTTGCCCCCCCCAACATTTGGGCGAGGGTTTGGTCGAACTCATCAAGAATGACTACGCAATCATTCAGCCATTCGGAGTCCAACGGTTCCCCGTCAGGCGATACCCGAGTGATCCTAACCCCTGCTTTTCCAAAGGGTTTACAGGACTCGATGCAGTGGGCCATCCCATAGGCATTCGCGTCGCTGTCGTTGTCTTCGACATAAGCCACCCCAAAGCGCTTCGCCAGTTCCCTGCCTGTGCTCGTGCGGTTGCTGATGACCAAAACCCGGCGACCCTTGTTAATCCACCCCCGAACCTCGCCGTTAATACAGAGATTAGGATCGCCCCCGATTGAGGTGGTCTTGCCGGAGGATGTTCCGGCCTTGATGACAAACAACCCGCTGGCATCAGCCAGGGAATGGCCTAGATGTTGGCTCAAATCGCCCAATTTTTCCAAGTTGGTGCGGATTGCAGGCCATTTGGAGAGTTCCCAAGGGTCATCGGTCCCAGGACGGAATGGAGATTTAGCAAGTTGGCATCCAGAAAAATCAGGGTCACCCGAACCCACCAGATAATCATCAACCCCTTGTTTTTCGCCTTCTTTGCCGGGAGGGAGGAGGAGAAACTTAACCGTTGCCTCTTCTCCTTTCATCAACCGGGCCAATTTAGAGGAGGCGCGGGCTACCTGCAAT
>CBFGOM010000208.1:0-10599 GCA_965650385.1 uncultured Oscillatoriaceae bacterium | reverse complement strand
CAGTTTTTGAGGATTTTGAGCCGGTGCATGGGGAATATCATCGCCAATTAAAACGAGGGATTTGGTACTGGCAGAACTCCAGGATAAAGATTGAGCTTCATGCAAAACTAATTCATAACATTCCGGCGCATCTCCCCCGCCGGTTGCTTCAACCGTTTGCACAAAGTCGCAAATTTTATCCGCATCTCCTGATAAATCTAAGTGTTTAGTAACGTAGGTTTTACCCGCATCGCAGTAGTCCCCGTGGGCAATAATTCCGATGCGAATTCCGGGGATTTCATCTAATAATCGGGTGATACTTTGTTTGAGGTTGCGGCGGACTTGGGTGAGGCAAGGGTACATACTTCCCGTGGTGTCAAAACTGAAAACAACATCAATGGTTTTAACGCTCATTCGGGTTTCTCCTCTAGTTACTGAGTTGGAGTGATAGGCGAATTTATAGCCAGTTTTTTGGGAATTCGGTGCCGGGTAAAGACCAGATAAGGGCTGAGTCTTTACCCGGTTTCTACGCTCTTATCGTCTCATTATATCCAATGTTGATTTTTTTGTCAATACTGGCTTAGTTTCTGAGTTGGGCAGAAGTTAATTAGCACAATAAATGCAGGAGTTAAGAGGGATAAACCTTCGGTATTTGTGAGGTTAGCCAGTCGCTTCTCCCGTCATCTCCACTCAAAAAATCCACCTACTGGAGGATGGCGCTGAGGATTGAACTCAGGATCCAGATGCCTACCCCGACGATCGCAAAGATGGCGAGGATTAACCCACCCAATAGCAGCACAATAAAGAGGGTGTCGGCTTTTTTATCCGAGGTGGGGGCATCTAAGTGAGTTTCTAACAGTTCCATATTGCGGACGTTGGCTTTCCAGGCAGCATCAAATAAATCGCCAACGACTGGGACCGTTCCAATCAAGGCTTCTAGGAGAATGTTGTACACCATTTGCACTAAACTTTCACGGGGTACACCAATTTGAGCCGCGCTGAATACAATGTAAGCGGAGAGTAACGCCCCCACAATATCGCCGCCTGCGGGGAGGAGTCCGAGGAGGGGGTCGAGTCCAAAGCGAAAGCGGGTTCCGGGGATGCGAATTGCGCT
Source organism: uncultured Oscillatoriaceae bacterium (assembly GCA_965650385.1). Taxonomy (GTDB): domain Bacteria; phylum Cyanobacteriota; class Cyanobacteriia; order Cyanobacteriales; family Laspinemataceae; genus Laspinema. The sequence continues at coordinate 9,506 of CBFGOM010000208.1, read as the reverse complement.
ATCCAGGAGTTTACTGAGGGTGCGTAGGCGTTTGAGGGTCTTAAGTTTTGGGTCCGTTGGAGTCATCATGGGCAAGGGTAAATAGGGGGTCGGTAACTGATTTCCAATTATGACGGAAGAAAGGGGCAACTGAGTTGCGCGATCGCCGCCTAGGAAGAAATTACCAGAGGATCCGGTTGGGGTGATGCTGCCTATTTTGTATAGAAATACAGCGGTTTTACTGGGGAATGAGCCTGAAGAGAACCCGGGAGGCGATCGCCAAATTTCAGAGAATCACCCTCCCGGTAGATTACAGGACCAGGGGGTATTTTGCTATTCTTGAAAAGGTGAATCAGCCCATATAAACCTTAAATTAGGACGTTAAAAATGCCTGAAGATTATAAACCACAACGCACAGTTTCTGCTATTTTTCAAGATCAAGCACAAATTGATAGTGCAATCCGCCGTCTCATCGATCGGGGGATTCCCCAAGACCATATTTCTGTGATGGGGAAAAATTTTCAATCTAATACTCGCATCACCGGATTTATTACTAAAAAAGATGTGATTTTAGGCGGATTAAGAAGCGGGGCGATCTTCGGGTCGCTGTTTGGTTCATTTTTGAGCTTACTCACCGGAGTGGGGGTGTTATTTATTCCCTTTCTCGGTCCCGTGGTAGCGGCTGGACCCCTGAGTGCTGTATTATTAGGGGCAGCATCGGGGGCGATCGCTGGAAGTGCAGGGGCCGGATTAGTTTCCGTGTTCGTTGCCTTGGGAATGCCTGAAGAAAAAGCAGCGGTTTATCAAACTCGTTTAGAAGCGGGGGAATTTCTCGTCATGGCGGAAGTTCCTGAAGGAAAATCAGGGGAAATTCAACTCCTGCTAGAAAGTGCCGGAGGACAAGAAATTGCTATTAATTCCATGACTTTACCTCGTCCTTGTTCCGGTTCTTGCAACAGTCCAGAAGACTTATCCCCGGAAGTTCGGACTCATCTGTCTGCGGATGCTCAGACTACTTTTATTAACCGATATAATGCTGTTCTCGCAGAAACTGCCGATGCCATGAAAGCTGAACAAGCTGCATGGGAAACGATTCATCGGGAGTATGAAGAAGATGAAAATGGGGTTTGGTCTAAATCCAAGGTTACGCTCTAGGAGATCGCGACGGATTTAGGAGGATGAGTATCTGAATCTGTCTTATTTTAGCGAGTCAGACCTTGGAAATTCAAAAAGTTAAATAACCAGATTTCCTCAAAAAGTCTTGGGCAATGAGCAACAAATCTTGGGCAGAACTCCGGTTTCTTGTTCCTAATTTCTCTCACGGGAATCATCTGGAAGGGCGCACGCTGGTGCGCCCTTCGTTATAGTCATTGTTAAATTTTTGTAATGAATTCCCAGAACTTTCGGTTTATATGATTCAATCAGCTTAAGCGAGTTTTATAAAGAAGAAAACCCCATGCAAAAATATCTCTGTACGACCTGCGGCTATGTTTATGATCCCGAGGAGGGAGACCCTGACTCAGGAATTGCGCCGGGAACTGCGTTTCAAGATATCCCTGATGATTGGGTTTGTCCGGTTTGCGGGGTATCTAAAGAGGAGTTTGAACCCTTTTCACCGTAAAGACCTAAAATTTATTGTGGGTTCATGAAAAAACTTTTAATCACCGGATCGAGTGGGTTTTTGGGCTGGAATCTCTGTCAATTTGCTCAATCAGAGTGGCAGGTTTTTGGAACCTATTGCTCTCATGAAATTAGCATTCCAGGTTGTCAATTAATGCCGGTAGATTTGACCGACTTTACTGCCTTAAAATCCCTTTTTAATGAAATTCGTCCCGATGCCGTGATTCATGCAGCGGCTCAATCTCAGCCGAATGTTTGTCAAACTTATCCCCAGGAATCGTACCGGATTAATGTCACGACTTCCAGTGATTTGGCGGGATTATGTGCAGAGGCTGAAATTCCTTGTGTTTTTACCTCGACGGATTTAGTTTTTGATGGTTTAAATCCGCCTTATGCTGAAACCGATGCGGTTTGTCCGGTGAGTCGGTATGGTGAACAAAAGGTCCAGGCAGAGATAGAAATGCGCGATCGCAATCCCCAAACGATTGTTTGTCGAATGCCGCTGATGTTTGGCGAGGGGGGACCCGCTGCCCAGAGTTTCCTTCAGCCCATGTTACAAACTTTGCGATCGGGCCAAGAATTAGCCTTATTCACCGATGAATTTCGGACGCCTGTGAGTGGAAAAACTGCCGCTGAAGGGTTATTATTAGCCTTGAAAAAGGATGAGAAGTTACTGCATTTAGGAGGAAAAGAGCGGGTTTCGCGATATAGTTTTTTTGAGCAAGTGATTGAGGTTTTAGAGGTTAGGGAAGGGCGGATTAAACCTTGTCGGCAACAAGATGTAAAAATGTCGGCCCCCAGACCTCCCGATGTGTCTTTGGATAGTTCTAAAGCCTTTAGTTTGGGATATAATCCCTTACCCTTGCACTCTCAGTTGTTGGCGTTATTGGGACGGGTTTGAAGGGTTTGGACTTACAGAATTAGAAACTGGGTTTCTGGCGACAGTGGTTGCTAATTATCACAAATTTGGCAAGAAACCCCGTTTCTGAACGGGGGTAGTTCTCAAGGTTGGGTCTGCTGGAGTAAATTTCTGGAAAAAGAGGACAGACTGTGGGATAATGGAATTTTTTAATGGAAATGCAGGGATTTAAGGTGGTGAACGATCGCCCGGTAAAGGTCGTGGTGATTGGTGGGGGTGCAGCAGGTTTTTTTGGGGCGATTAATTGCGCTCAAAATTATCCTCAGTCTGAGGTGACCATTTTAGAAGCGGGACGGCAACCCCTGGCGAAGGTAAAAATTTCCGGGGGAGGACGATGCAATGTAACTCACGCTTGCTTTGATCCAGGGATGTTAGTCACCCATTATCCACGAGGGGGTAAGGCGTTACGCGGGGCATTTTCCCGCTTTCAGGTGCAGGATACAGTGAACTGGTTTGAAAGTCGCGGGGTGAAGCTAAAAACCGAGGAAGATGGGCGAATGTTCCCGACGACGGATGATTCTGAGACCATTATTCACTGTTTAATGCAACAGGTGCGAGAATCGGGAGTGAGATTACGGACTGGGGTTTCGGTTGTGGATGTGCATCGCCTATCTCCCCCGGCAGGTGAGAACGGCGGGGGGTTTGAGATTGCCTTGAAGTCTGGGGAAACCTTAAGTTGCGATCGCCTGCTGTTGGCAACGGGTAGCAATCCCCTGGGGTATAAAGTTGCCCAATCCCTCGGACATCACATAGAACCGCCGGTTCCCTCTTTGTTTACGTTTAATGTCACTGACCCTCGCTTTCAGGATTTAGCAGGCGTTGCGGTGAAAATGGCGCGAGTTCAATTGCGGGATGCGAAATTGACCCAGACTGGACCGATTTTGATTACCCATTGGGGTCTGAGTGGTCCGGCGATTCTGAAACTTTCCGCATGGGGGGCGAGGTATTTATACAACCACAAGTATCGGGCGACGTTAACGATTGATTGGTTACCGCAGTATAATCCTGAAGTGTTGCGAGAACAGTTACAGGCGGTGAAATCCCAATTACCCCGCAAGGCAGTGGCGACAAGTTGTCCCTTTCCCGTTCCTCGCCGCTTGTGGGAACGATTGTTAGCATTTAGGGGAATTGATATGGAAACGCGCTGGGCGGAAATTTCTAAAAAATCCATCAATCAGGTGGTAGAAGAATTGACCCGAGGTGAGTATCAAATCACGGGTAAAGGGGTGTTTAAAGAGGAATTTGTCACCTGTGGCGGGGTTTCCCTCAAAGAGGTGAATTTTAAGACGATGGAGAGTCGATGTTGTCCGGGGTTATATTTTGCCGGGGAAGTGCTAGATATTGATGGAGTGACGGGAGGGTTTAATTTTCAAAGTGCTTGGACGACTAGCTGGTTAGCGGCGCAGTCGTTGGGAAGTTGAACTACAGATTGCACTGATTTTCAGGGAGGTTTTGGGGATGCGGGAACAACCGGATGTTTTTGTCTTTTTGGAAATTTTTTCCCGGGAGGGCGGGATTCAATCTTATGTGAGAGATATTTTGACCGTTTATGGGGATTGGGCGTCCCGTGAGGGGCGGGTAGCCCAGGTGCTATTGCTGCGGGATAGTCCGGATTGTGAGAATCCGTTTGAAGGGAATCCGGGGTTGAAATTTCAGTATTTTAAGTCGCGATCGCCGATGGGGGGACGGGTGAAATTGGCGGCGGCATTGGGGAATCAGCTTGTTTTTAACCGTCCGAGGCGGGTGTTTTGTGGTCATATTAATTTGGTCCCGTTGGTGCAAGGGCTTTGTCAACCGTTGGGGATTCCTTATACCGTTTGGACTTATGGGAAAGAGGTGTGGGAACCGCTGCCGAAGATAGCACAACGGGGATTACAAAAGGCGAGTCGGTTATGGACGATTAGCCGATACAGTCGCGATCGCGTTTGTGAGGCGAATGGATTACCACCCAGTCGCTTTGATTTGCTCCCTTGTGCGGTGGATGAGACACAGTTTACCCCGGGTCCTAAACCGCCGGAGTTGATAGAACGCTATGGGTTAGAGGGCTGTAAGGTGTTGATGACCGTGGCGCGACTGTGGTCCGGGGATATCTATAAAGGGGTGGATGTGACGATTCGGGCGCTACCAGAGATAGCACAAGCCCAGCCCGATGTCAAGTATCTGGTGATTGGTCGGGGGGATGACCAGCCGAGATTGCAGGGATTGGCGCAGGAGTTAGGCGTCAGCGATCGCGTGGTGTTTGCCGGGTTTGTGCCGACGGAAGAGTTAGCCCTTCATTATCGGGTCGCCGATGCCTATATTATGCCCTCTCAGGAGGGATTTGGCATCGTGTACCTAGAGGCGATGGCTTGTGGAAAACCTGTGCTATCGGGGAATGCCGATGGGTCAGCGGACCCCTTGCAGGATGGCAAATTGGGCTGGCAAGTGCCACATCGGGACCCCCAAGCGGTGGCGGCGGCTTGTATTGAAATGTTGCGGGGAGAGGACCGCCGCTGCGATGGGGACTGGTTGCGCCAGGAAACAATCGGGGGGTTTGGTACGGATGCCTTTACCGCGCGCGTCAAACAACTGATAGAGTTTACTGAGTAGGATAGAGGTATTGGCGATTTTCTGTGGGAGTCGATTGTGAATCAAAACAGTTACAAATCCTTGCTGCTGAACCTATCGGACCTGAGTCGATGGTTGATGCCGGTGTTTATCGTGTGGGTGTTAATTTCCATCGGGTTGGGATGGGTCGTTAAGTCGATTTTAATCTTAATCGTCGCCGTCACCCTGCTGCCGGTAATTGGCTTTTTTGGCTTGCGGTGGTGGTTGAGTCGGAACCTGATTGTGAATCAGTGTCCCGTGTGCAGTTATGAACTGACGGGACTGAAGCAGACTCAATTTCAATGTCCCAGTTGTGGGGAACCTCTGATGGGAGAAGGGGATCACTTCGTGCGGTTAACCCCCCCGGGGACCATCGATATTGACGCGATCGAGGTATCCGCTAAGGTGATCGAGGAATCGAAGTGAAGGACGCGATGGGGGTTGAGGGAGGGGAATGGATGATTCCCCTCAAGGGCGATCGCGTCGAGTCTGCATGGGATTCAAGGTTTGGTCTGCCATTTAGGTCCCGTTGGGGTGCTCTGTAACCGCCAGATGCCCAGATCGGGTTCCTTCACTTCTAAGAAGCCACCCTTGAGGGGTTGCCGAACATAAGGACTCTCTAAGACCGGCCAATTTTCAAGTTGCCGGGGTTTACCGTTAATGGTGGCGATCGCGATCGCACCCTGGGGTGTGTAGGTCATAGTGATCTCGTCTCCGACCAGACTTTTATACTCTAACCTGCCGTCGGTTTTCCAAGCGGCATCTCTCACTTCAGTCCGGTCTAACCCGCGAATTAAACTATCAAAAGTGGGATACTCGGCAACCCTTGCCACATCAACAATCCAAGCGGTTTTACTCCCAATCGCCGCTAAGGCTTGATAGGCTGCGTCTTCCTCAGAAACCGGGATTTTTAAGGAAATGTCATCTCCCCACACCTGGGCTACAACCCAAGTTTCTTGAATCCGCCAGATATACCACTGTTCATGTCTGCGGGGTTCTCCATACCCCATCGGTAAGACGAGGTGGGACTGGGCCGGGACCCCTGCCTTCACGTCAGCCTCGGTGAGAATCTGTTGATAAATCACCGCACTTCGTTCCTGTACATATTGGTCCCCGGGGGTTTTTCCGATTGCCATTGGCGAATGATAGGTTCCCCCGAGACTGATGACAGGATTATTCACCCCGTTGGGGTCGCGAATCACCAGTTTATAGGTGGCATACTGCGCCCGGATGGTGTCTTCTATTTGATAATCGCGAGATCCTTCTAACAATGTACCCACGGTATAATCCGGGGTGACATAAAAAGTTTCCCAGAGGTGATTGTCCGCATGGTAGCTGTAATAGGCTGGATGACTGGCTTGGACCGAGAACGGTAGGGGAACTTGCTTGTGAGCGATCGCCCGTAAATGTTCCGGAGGACGATAGGAACTCAGACTCGGCGCTAGGGCCAATCGGGCATGGTTAAGCTGCATTCCATCAGCGATCGCCTTATCATTCAGGGGATTGGGAGTTCCCCACCACATCCAAGCAACCGCACTTAATCCACTATTCCAAGTATTGCGATCAAACCCGCGACTTTCCGCCCCGCCCGAGGTTCCCCAACTCAGGCGCAAAGCTATGTTGGTCGCATACCAGTCTAATAACGCCGTCGCTAGTTCGCGCAGTTCGGGAGTTTTAGCAAAATCATACAAATTTAGTAATCCTGTGATGCTGTAGCCGTAATAGGTCGAAGAATGAAATTCTCCCTGACCAATTGTGAGAAACTTATCCAGTTGCGATCGCAACCAAGCCTCATTGGTTTCGGCTACATGGGGAAGTTCCACCGGAAACCCACTCCCATCTATCAAGGCCAAGCCAGAACCCCGCTGCATAAACCCATGATTTTCTGTACCCCCTTCATTCCACTCCTCTACCCGAGGACTGACCAACATACTTTGGTAAGACGTTTTAACCGCATCCGGGAGACGGTTGCGATGGAGGAAGAACAGGCGAACATCAAGCATACTGCGGAAATGATACAAATCTGGGCGATCGCGGTCCAATTTTAACCACATATCCCAATTAGGTTGGGGTTCGTAATCCTCCGGCAAACTGAGGCGGGCTAAAATAATCGGCAGTAAGTATTTATGAGGGTCATCAATCTTATTCCTACGCCACCAGCGATCGCGTTCTTCGAGATTTGGACGGGCTATTCTTTGTCGAATTAATAAACTCCGCCGTTGAAATTCCACCTCAGTTGGATCTAAACTGGAATAGGGAGAAAGGCGTTGAGTCTGGGTGCTTCTTTCGCGCAGTTCTTGTTTCTGAGCACTTGTCCATTGGGTAAGAGTTTCTTGGGATTCAAGAGAGGGGTTTTTCGAGGGAAGGCTCGTGCAAGCATTCAGGGCGATCGCCAGACATAGATTAACGACCCAATAACGCATTTGAATTAAAAAATAAATGAGCAACGAGGGACAAGTCTGTGCCTATTTTAAAGGGGAAAGGGTGGAATTGTGTCAAATCGTGATATTTCCTTTCCCAATCCGGACAGGACGCTTAGACAGGGGATTTTACCCGGGATCATCATAACCTTTCCTGTTCCGTCCCTCCGAGAAACAAGTGCAGCCTCAGTCCCGACTCGATTAGAACTCTCTGATGAATAGCCCCGTGTTCCCAACCCCCTGCGGATAAAAGTTCCTAGACTGATCAGGGTGAGAAGCTTGTGAGCCTCTTGCGTCCTAAAAATACAGGGAGCAAGAACCTCCCATTTCCAGAGTACCCTAAAAACAGAGGGAGCAAGATGCTTGCACTCCCCAAGCCACAGGTGAAGCTAGAGAACATAGGAACGCTTAGACCAGGCGAAAAATGTCCGTTTTATCACAGGATGAAGCACGATAAACCTGGATTCCAGCAGAGAATCGAAAAAAAGGATAGACTAATTTTTGACAACAAAAACTCAAAACCCCGGGAGAAGGTCCTCCTCTAATCCCTAGAAAAAACCCTCCATTCAAACCCTAGTGATAGCCCGTAATCTATGGCAACCCCATCTCACAAAAGATCATCAAAAAAGCGATCAAATTTAGCCAATTCAGCCCCTTATGTGGGATTTTTTAACCGATCGCAGGATTTATTCGGTTTACTCGGGTTAGAGGGGAATTTTCAACAGGTTAATCCCGCATGGGAACGAACCCTCGGCCTGACTCCAGAAGATCTAGTCAATCGACCCTTTATGAGTAGGGTACATCCAGAAGACCAAGGGCAAACTATCGGGAAAATTGCCACGCTATCTGAGGAAATTAAGCAGGTTAGCTTTCAAAATCGCTATCAGAGAAAAGAGGGTACATATCAGTGGGTTGAGTGGGAAATCAGCCTATCTAGGGAAGAGGGGGTGATGTATGGGGTGGGTCGAAAAATCCCCGATCCGAGCGATCGCCCCAGCTTAGAACCGCCGCACACCCCGCACAACCCCCCCAGCATCAAATCCCTCCAAGACCGTTTGCGCCGGTATCAAGAGATCTCCAACCTCTGTCCCGTGGGAGTTTACCAGTCTGACCTCGATGGAAAATGCCGCTACGTCAATAAAAAATGGTGTGAACTAGCTGGAATGTCCCCTCAAGAAGCAATGGGGTTCGGATGGACCCGGATCATCCATCCCGAAGATAGCTCATTCGTCTTTGCCGAATGGTCCCAATTCGTCCAAAACCCAGTGAAATTTCGCATCGAATGTAGGCTAGTGCGTGACGATGGAACCATGATCTGGGTACTCGTTCAAGCGGTCACCCAAACCGGAGATAGGGGAGAAGTCACCGGGTTTGTCGGGGCCCTGGTCGATATTAGCGATCGCAAACAAATGGAAGAAGCCCTCAAACAAGTCAATCAAGACCTGGAAAGCCGAGTGGGCGATCGCACCGCTGAACTCCAAGGGGCGATCGACCAGTTACAAGCAGAAATCTCCTCCCGGACCGAAGCTGAGGCCGCCTTACAGAAAGAACGGGAATTCCTCAATGCCCTGCTCAATAACTTAACCGATGGAATAGTCGCTTGTGACGCCAACGGTATTTTAACCCTATTCAATCGGGCCACCCGAGAATATTGTGGACTCCCCGAACGTCCTATCCCCCCCGAAGAGTGGGGGGAGTATTATAATTTATACCGCCCGGATGGGACCGCAATGCCCATGACCGAAGTCCCCTTATTTCGCGCCTTTAGCGGCGAAACCATTCAAAATGTTGAAATGGTGATCGCGCCAAAACATCAGAAACCCTGTACCCTCCTCGCCAGTGGTCAACCGATTATAGATGCTTCCGGGAACAAGCTAGGTGCCGTTGTTGCCATGCGAGACATTACTGATCGCAAAGATGCTGAAGCCGCACTCCAGGAAAGCCAATCCCGCCTCAACAGCATCCTCAATTCCCTCGATGAT
>CBFGOM010000207.1:0-10733 GCA_965650385.1 uncultured Oscillatoriaceae bacterium | reverse complement strand
ATGTCTACGAGCAGCACTTTGCGATCGCGGAACTGGACGAGTCCGGCAGCTAGGTTGTAGGCGGTGGTGGATTTGCCGACCCCCCCCTTCATGTTGAATACTGCGAGTTTCATTCTTCACGGTGGTGGTAAGGAATTCAAGGTGGGAATAGGGAATGTAGATTCTTGATTCTTGAATATAGATTATAGATTCTTTAATCAAGAAAGTAAATGTGTGAGGGTTCGTAAAAAACTTTGTTGTCTGGGGAGCGTTGGAATAATTGCCCAAACCGCACCATGGTATTGGCGGTGGCGATAATGCTCAATTGTCCCAGCCACTCTCGAATGGGCCGCTTGTTATCGGGTTTGGTGGGATAAGGGGTAGGGGTGGTGGGGATTGACCAGGCGATCGGCCCAATAAATTCCAGTGCCACTAAAAATCGAAGGATAGCTGACCGGGCGGGATGTTCGACTGTTGGCGGTTGTGGTAGGACAAGTGGCAACTGGTGCAGAGTGCAATCAGATTCTCGGGGCGGTTGTCCTCGGGCATCCGGTTATGGTGATGTAGGGTCAGGGACGGTGACAACCACTTAACACCCCTAAAGGTTAGAAAAGGATCCACTAAGTAGAGGTAGGGACATCATGGCGGCAGTTAAAGGATTTTCTAACAAAGCGGTTTTGTACGTTCGGGTCAGCACTGAAGAGCAATCCCGCGAAGGTGTATCCTTGGATGCCCAAAAAGCCAAGCTCATCTCTTAGGCATCATGCAAAAATAAATTGCCCAAGTTTTATCTGTAATTCTTTCTGGGCAATGCTTCCCGGTAAAAATTGTTCAGGTTGTTTTTGCATGAGTCCTTACTGTCATGAGTCCTTACTGTGCCGATCGCCACCTAGAGGTTGTAGAAATTATGGTGGATGATGGCATAAGCAGTGGAAAACATCTCTCCCAGCGTCCTGGCGGTCAACGGTTGATCGAGCTAGTCCGTTCTAAAAAGGTGCATCATGTCGTTAGAGCTAAACTTGACCGCCTCTTTAGAAATAGTGCAGATGCCCTATGGTCTATTGAATAATGGGAGAATCAAGGCATATCAACCCACCTACTCGACGTTAAAGGCATGGGTCTCGATACGAGTAGCCCTATGGGAAAACTAATTCTGACGAGGATGGCGAGTTTTGCTCAACTCGACAGATCTTTAATTAAGGAAAGAACCAAGATGGCGATGCAACACAAAAAAGTGTCCCGTAAACAATACTGCCGTGAGGTCTACGGGTACGATGTTAATAGCGATTGCAATATGGTAGAAAACCCATCGGAGAAGGAAGTTGGAGACCTTATTGTACAACTTCGTCAAGCCGGGAAGTCTCTACGAGCGAGCGCCGTTACCTTAACCGAATTGGGGCATGAAACTAGGCGTAGCGGGTCTCAGTGGGTTCATACTACAATTCAATCCATCCTAAAAGATGACATTTGCCAACCTGCCTAAACCATCACAGCTTCTTCGGGCTGTTTATAATAAACAATAGAGGTTTTAAAATGGTAAGAAAAAATATGAAGTACAAATCAAAAGTGTTAGGTGCTAATTCAATTTGTTCAAAAGTACACAAGAATATGAGTTTGGCCGAAAGAATGAAACAATTTGGACTCGATCCAAATTCTTCGGTGGTGATTCGAGGGAATTTTTTTAACGATGATATTTCCCCAAGTGTAGAGACACTTCTTTGCAAATATGAAAGAACATTTCGTTGGTTTCACGGATGTTCAGAGGAACAAATATTTGGTTCTCTTTCTCAAAAAGGTCGTTTTGTCACTCAAGGAGTGTGTATTCGATTCTTGACCCAGGTAGAACTAAGCACTATTGGCAAGAATGATGAGATATCATTCGCAGCATTGAAAGGCGTGGAACCGACTGGCCTAAAAGAGCAATCACTAGAAGAAATCTGGCAAACTTTATTGGAATACCTTCCCACGCCAACCCGAGCCTTGCTGGAGAAGCATGGACGTTTGAAGTCGTTTAGCAACCATCAAGCTCATATCGCTATGAGTTTACCGAATCTCTTAGCAATGGCTCATCGCAAGGTGGATAAAATAGAAGAGGCTTTTTTAAAGGTCTTTGATCTTCAAGTTAAAGTAATAATAATTAATTCTAAAGTAATTGAACCAAGGCCTCTAATTCCTCCCGCCACCAATAGGCAGTCATTAGAAGAAATTTGGAGAACTTTGGTAGAGTACCTTCCTTTAAATATTAAATCTCTGTTTTTAAAAGATGGACGACTGGCTTTTTTGGGCAACCATTACGCTTATATTACCATAAGTTTAACCCCCATTTTACTAATATTTCAAAATGAAATAACAGTAATAGAAGAAACTTTTTTTAGAGCGTTTAATCTCCGAGTTAAAGTAGTAATTATTTACGAACGCGAAGTGTGTGATCCGCCCTCTACTGGCTCTACTAACACTAACAAACCATCAATAGAAGCCAAAAAGTTAATATACGATACTTCAGTGGATTACGCCTGGGAGGGTCATGCTTTCCGCTCAGAACAGGAGATGAGAGTAGCTAAAGCCCTAGATAGGCGTGGTGTATTCTTTTTCCCAAACGCTGGATGCCGCATCAACGAAGGTGAAACTCGAAAAACTCGGGAGGTTGACTTTTTAGTAGTAATCAACGGTTACCTGGGAATCCTGGAATGCGACAGCAGGAAGTACCATAAATCAGCAGCAGATGACCATGAACGCGATCGGACCTTCCAGAAACAGGGTATTCGCTTCATTCAGCGATACTCTTATGAGCGCTGTCTTGATGCCGATAAAGTCGTTGATGAGTTTATCGCCTTAATGAAAGCTCATTTCCAAATCAGTGAATAAGGGAACAGCCAAGGCTTAACAATAAATTTAAGCTCAAAAGCATCCTACTAGGACCGGACTAAGATTATAGAAACCAACTTAACAGATTTGGACCATGCCGTAATCGTTGATTCCTACTAAACCTCTGTTACTCGTCTGGATCAAAGCCTTTATCTTGCATACATTCCTTCAAAAGTGCTGCTATTTTGGTCACAGGAACACTTCTTAGACTATCCTGTTCAACCTGTGACAGGGACTCCAGGAATCTTTGTGCTTTTTTATATTTCTTATTTACAAGCTGAGCCATTAGGAACCCGTTTCGATCCCTACTTTCAAGATCAGCTAATGCCGCATTCCCCATTGTTTCCCCCAATTTGTCGGTTGCCAAATTAAATGTCCTCTTGCCAAATTAATGTCGCTGAACTTGATAGACTGAATCCCTCTGGGCATAAAGGTTCAGGCTATTTTTACCCTCTAGCCATCCAAAACCAGGGTTGACAAATTAAATGTCGTCTTTTGTAATCTTGACAAATTAGATGTCGTTTCTTGTAAAAGGTATTGGCAAGGGATTGTAAGTAGGCATAGCTGCGCCATCGGCAACGGGAGAATCAGAAATCAGATAACTGCTGGAACTGTGGAAGAAGCACCGACCAACTGATTAATGGATGGGCGATATTAATCTGTCAACGGCGATAAATAATGTGGCAACCGATACATTTTTAATTGAGTTTTTGAAATAGCCTACGAATGAATGAGGGTTACAGACTGGCTGGGTTGCTCTTGACAAAAGTTCCTCTATATATAATATTTTATGCCAGACCTACTAGCTGCTTCTCAGGGAAAAAGCGAAAACGTTCTATATGCTATATAGCGACCCTAAGTAAATTTGACAATGGCTTCAAGCCCCAGAATTTTGAAGTACGAGCAAGATGGTCGCTATCTCTTACGTCAAAATGATTTTTTAGCCGCGCTATATAGGACAAAGTATTAAACTCAAATATTTTTATTTTTCACTATCAAAGAATTTACTGTCTCTCGGCTATACTTTTTCCGGGCATCTAAGAAAAATAGTTGCCACTCATATTTTTTTCCCATTCGATTCGCATATATTTTTTCAGCAATTTCTTGTACTAGAGTTCCAGCAGCAGGAAAAGGAAGAAAATCCAATGGTAGGGTGATCCACTTCATAACTTTGCTAAAGCTTTCTTGAGCTTCTTTCATTTTTAAAATTCCATCTGTTGCCTCATGTAAAAGCTCATCAATGTCAGAATCTAAATCTTTTTTACTAAGTAAATTTCGCACTGCCGCAAATTTCTTATTACTCCTTATGTCTAAAATTTCACTAGCTGAGTTAAGGCGAAAATTGGGAACAAAAACCTCTATTAACTGTTGAAATTTTTGACTAGAGTAGTCAAGAGAAAATACTTTACCTGAATTACTTAATTTAAATAATTTATATGCATAAAAGGGATTATAACTTTCCCAATCATAAATTGGAATATCATACATTTGAGCCAAAAATAATGTAGAATTTATATCACCTAAACATTCGTATAGATAAGTTCCAATGTCAGGAATAGCATGAGTATAGCCACCTTTTATTGCTTGTTGTGCTTTCTCTAGTCGAGGGATAATATTCGTTCTAATGTGAGCAGATCGGAACCCATTAATCCCAGAAGATTCTAGCAGATAGTTTTGCCACAATGACATGGAATCTATACAAGCTAAAAGAATACCTGTATCCATCATATCTTCTTGCAAAAGTTGGCTTAACAATTTCGATACCTCTGGTTGTCTTAATTGAGAGCTGTAGTCCTCAAGAATAATGATATTATTGGCTCTTAATTCTTCTAATATTTGTACGGTATTAGGTGAGAACCAGCAAGGGAAGTGTGAAGAAGATAGAGGGGCATTTAAAATATAATTATAGCTCGAAACATCCATAACCACTTCGTCATACAACAAGAATGGATAATAATCAAAACCACCTTCAAATGCTCGCGAGTGGGGAGGAATACTAAATTTATCAAATATATTATATGGATAGTTGCCCTCTGGAAATATCTGCTCAACATCGCGCTTAGAACGCCAGTATCTTGTACCTGCCCTCAAGCCGGTTTCCCACCAGTAATCATAAGCATATATCCCAGGATCAAGATGAGAATGCCCCCAGCCACCAAGCAAAACTCTACTCATTTCTTAAAACTCAATAAAGGTCCGAAATATCTGAAATAAGGTCTCGCAGCCTAAAGTAAGTGTGTACTTACATTTATTGGATAAACATATCAACACCAAACATATCAGAAAATTTGGAGTAGATTGTTGCAGAAAAATAAAGATTTACCAAAGACGGGACCCCATACACCATGCCCGAAACCAATCGCCTCGACCTCCTAGACACCGACTACGCCAACCTCATCAGCGATGAATACGACCCCAACCTAGAACGGCTGATGAGAGCGGCGGGGGAATCGCCAACGGATACGGTGGTCCTAACCGAGTTGGTGGGACTCGCTCAGAAAGTGCTATCCCCAGGAACCCACCCATAAGCGGCAAAAACTGGAGATGAACTGGGACCAGTTTATCCCGAGGATGAATTTCCCGAGGTTGATTCCTTAAAAATGATGCAGCCTAACTGCTGCTACCGACAGAAGCCCTCTATTGGGAGGAATCTTTTTGATTTCCGACCCCGACCCAATTTAGGCAGAAATTAGGATGGGGCGCAATCCTATTCCTAGTGCGCTGCTGACAAAAAACGGAACAATTTAGGATGCACTCTGACTAAGCCCATTCCCTCTGGCTGAGGGGCTTGGTTGCGATTGCCATAAAAAACCCCCTCACTGGGAGGGGTTAACATCATTTGATTTTCTCCAGCAATGCCCGGTCACGGTTTCGCCAACCTCGCAGAAACACCCTTTGGTCCGGCGCTTCCTTGACCCGAAAATTCCGAAATTCGAGTCGCCACTGAGCGATCGCCCCCGCTGCTGCCCTCTCATCCCTGGGAAGGGCCGGATACCGATGACCATCGCGCCGTCGCCCTTGTGCTGAAAACATCTGCCAACCCCCAACGCCAAAATTAACGGCAGTGTCAAAACAGGCGAGTTGCATCTGAGCCGTTTGCCATTCGCCACACCTGGCCGGATTCCAGTATTCAGCCTCATAAATCCTACGGACAGTCGATTCGGGCATCGTGCAGGGGTCAGAGTAGCCGTGCCGTTGAGCCACCGACCGGATGATGCCCTTGTAGGTGCGCCCTCCCCTATCAGCCGGATGGTCCGAACATCCCCCCTCCTTTCGCAGGGTCCACTCGTAGGCTGCATCGAAACCTGGTGATAGAGTTGAGGACCCGAACAGTTGACCCTTTCTGAGAAACTCAATGTATTGCATTATCAAGGGTAGGGTATAACTCCGGTCCGTGATTCGCTCTCCCCTCACTGGGATACCGTCACTCCCCTTGGTCCATCGGTGGATTTGGTTGTGGATATGGTCACCGCTACTTCTGCCAGTGGTTCCCTGGGTTCCGATCGCCTCACCTTTGGCTACCCGGTCCCCCGGCTTGAGAGTTTGGGAACCCTCAATCAGATGACCAAATAGCCAGTAATCAGCGCCATCGCAAGCGACTCCCACGATTTGACCCGCGCCTGACCCGGTTGCTAATCCGCCATTAACTCCCTGGAAATAGACCCCACCAATGGTTCCATTGCACGGGCTGGGAATCGGAACGGATGTTGACCCGTCCCGTTCAAGCACATAATCATAAGAACCTGAAGGGGAATCATCGTAGAAGTGAGGACCAATATGCACCGTGATAGGCTCAAAACCGTGACTACTATCTCCGGTTTTGGAAGCATCCGGCAAGATATTCTGGAAAATTGCCAGACCCAAAACCGCTAGGGTAGCCAGTCCGACCAGTCCATCAGCGATTGCACCCCCGACTCCCTCCCGAATTCCCTTGGAGATGCCACCGGCGAGGGCGGATTCTAGGTTGGTATTAGCCATCAGATTTGACCCTCATCCCGTTTCAGGCATTCAGGGGGAAGGGTTGCGCCAACTTCGTTCAACGTGAAAATCAGGACTTCACTATATGAATAAGGGCAACCCTCCGGTTGAGGCGAGGTTGGAGAAGAACCCGAAGTAATCGGCGAGGGGGGTTTGAGTTTTGCCAGGTCAATTCCCCATCGAGAAAACAGCCCAAAGTATTGGGCAATCGCGGCCAATCCAATCAATGCTAAAATATGGGTAATTTTCATTTCCTTTCTCTCTTATTCACGAACAAATAACCCCCAAAGAATCAATCAATGGGGGTCGTTTTTATTAGTTATCTACAGAAAACTTGTCCGGTGCGGGTATCAATCCATTGCTGGTCCGGTGGGCAGTTTTCGTTCGGGGTGACTACCTGGTTATGGGGCGCAAGATTCCGCTGCTGTTGTTGCGGTGGCTGGGGGTTGGGGCGCAAAAAGGGGATATACCGGCGTGGGTCAGTCAGCCAGAAATCATCACCCGGTAAGCGAATCTGAGGGTTGGGTTCGTCAAACCGTCGCCCGAGGTTTTCGGTGTCATAGTTCTCAAACCCCTTGCCAATCATGTTGGCAGTCCCCGCACTGAAGAACTGCACAACACTATCAGGTGATGCACTACGAGAGGGATTGATTCGCTGGGTAAACATCCCCCGACCGATTGGGGCAATGAGCGGACTCCAAAGAACCCAAATTGCCCCCGCGCCAATGATGGCCGTGCCTACATTTTTCATCATGGTTTTTGCTCCGTTTTATGTTGATTAACTAACTCGTTCCAGACGGGACTAACAAAGCGCTTGTAACGCTCGTCTCTACTCATGTTGGTGATATTGAATAGCGAGATAACTTCCCCCTTTAGAGGCGATTTAATCTCGCCGGTGGCGTAACTTTGGGCGAGTTCTTCGACCCGCTTTCGGGTCTCGCCCGTCCAGGTTTCACGCCACCAAACCTCATCCGGGTCAGTGGCGCAAACCCTTACCCGGTGAGCTTTAATGTCAATTTCAGGGATGATTCTGACTTCGGGGAGACTCGCGCCAAACTGCACTACACAAGCCCGCTTTTTCTGCTTGAGTAAAGGCTCAATTTCCGCCCGCAAATCTTGGGCCGTGCCGGGGATGCGGTTGATAATGTCGGGGTCAAGGGCTGAGGTCCCCAGGATTAACTTGTTAACTTGTTGTTGCTGTGCCTTAGTCAGGGCGACCGATCCGACAGCGAGCATCTGGGAGATGAGGAGGAGCTTGACCCGGTAGCCGCGCCCCATCGTCAGGATGTCGGCTATCTTCTCCTTAATCTCCTCATCCACCTCATGCTGTTTGGCGGTGTTCATCAAGGCTGGGAGTTCATCAATCACGCATAAGAGTGGCGTGAAGTTGAGGGTTTGCTTTCCGCCATCACTGGCGACCTTAATCGCTTGCTGGCGGCGTTTTTCCAACTCATCCCAGACCGCATTAATCCCCGCATGGATGCGGTCGAACTGGGCTTCCACTATCTGATTCAGGGGTAAACCCATCCAGTTGTTCACCCTGCCCGAGTCGTCGGGTTTGCCGTAGTTGATATCGAAGATGCGAAGCTGCCCAGTGCCTTCACTAAAGCGGATGAACCCAACGATAATCTCGTTGACCACGGTGGTTTTGCCGCTCCCAGGCAACCCCACGACGAAATTGCACTGCCAGGATTGACCGCCCAATCCTTTCCGGAATCCAGCCCATTCCACGAACCATTTGCGATCGCCGCTCAAGTTTTCAGCCGCGCTTTTCAGTGCTGGGGGGATGACCCGCAGGACTACCTCTTTTCCCTTCTTGGCTGGGGGTGAGGTCAGGGCAATTTTGGCAGTGGCTTGGAGACCTCCCGCGAGCAAGTAGTTTGAGTGGGAAGTCAAAGCAAGGATGGTGCTGATGGCGTCATCCCGGAGGGTATGGGGGTCGAAAAATTCCTTTCGGCTGAGAATCAAACTTCCTCCCGTGAGGCAGGCGATGGAGGTTCCCAGGAAAAAGCCCCAGTTGTCGTTCGGGGTGCGTTCGGTGAGTACGTCGATTGCCCCTTGGGTTTGCCTCACTGCCGAGGATGTTTGGGGGGTCAGCGATGCTATCCACGCAGCAGTTGCACCACTAAATAAAGTCGCCGCTAGGAGTAACCCTAGCTGGCGGGTTGTCAGGGGGTCGGGTTTAGTTCGGCTCATCGCTTTGACCTCCTCCTGTGGGCGATTCTCGTTCCGAGACGCTACGCGATCGACTCGGCAGGGAAATCCCGCTTTGTTGGCGGATTCGCTCAATCTCCTGGAGTTGCCTTTGCCGTTCCATCTCCTCGGTGATGGCCTGTTGCCGCGCCTCCATCCGCAGGCGCATATAATCTTCGCGGCTCAACTGGTTGGCTGATTCCAGGGTCAGTTGCTCCATCAACGAAGCCAGGTAGGCGAGGTTGATGGGTTCGGGGGTATTTCCTCCGGCGCTTGCCCGAATCGCGTCGTTCACCGCATCAATCTCGCTGGACAATCTTTCAAAAGTTGCCCGGTTGCTGTCGGTTACTTCCCCCATCGTCGGGGCTAGAACCTCGTTTAATTCGTTGGTGAGGGTCTGGAGTTGCTGGGCCAGGAATGATTGGACTAAACTCTGCTCACCAATCCGGGTCAGGGCTGCTAGAACAACCGCACGGGCGTCAGAATTGTAGACCCTGGGAATATCAATAATTGAAGCCTCTCCCGAGTATTCAAATTGCCCCAATTCCCTCAAGTTTTGGGATTGCCGAGCCATCTCCCGCACCAACTTAATGTCCAGGGGAGTGTAGTCTCCCTCTTTGTGGTTAGGTGCAAACAAAACCAGCAGGTTATCGCGCCTTGCCCGGTCGATTGCCGTCTGCTGCATGGAGGTCTCAATCAGGGTTTTTGCCAGTAATTCATTTCGCCTCATTTCTGCCGGGTCAAGGGCTGGCAAAGGGATACAACCTAGCGACTGTTCCCCCTCGGGGCAGATAGGTTTTTGGGCATTTTGTTGGCCGGTCTGCGGGGTGATATGGGGGAGAGAAATCTGGCTAAGTTGGGGCTGGTTTTGGGCGATGGCTGAAACGGCTAACCCCACGCCTATCGTTCCGATAATCAGCCATAACCGGGCATGGTTGACTGAGGGTTTTACGGTTGGTGCGGGGTCTGTTTCCAGGGGAGGAGGGTCGAGCAATTCTGGCAAATTAGATGTTTCATCGGGGGAGTCTTGGAGGTCTGGCGAGTCTTCCTCTATTTCCAGATAACTCCCACCGAATGGCGTCATCATGGGCTTAATCTCCTATTTTTCAGGGGGTGGGGTTGGTTAAATCTGTTGGTTACATCTGAAACCAAACCCACGGAATCTCAATGGTTACAGTGGTTAGTTCGCCGGTTTTTACGCCTTTTCCCGCTCGTCCAAGATGGCGATCGCATCCAGGATGGTGAATTGCTGCGTCGGGGAGAGTCGCCCTTGCCGCAGAAGACTCTGGAGGGAGTCGGAAGCTGGGGGACACCGCCGCCGTTGAAACACTATGTTTGCAATAGCTGCCCCTATGCCGCAAAGAATAGCAATGGTCATCATCCGGGCGGAGTCGATGTGGGGTTCAAGCGCTCCTAGGACGAGCATCATGGTGACTATTGAACCGGCTATGCAGGTAATGAGTGTGGTCAGTTTATAGTTCATAAGTCAATGCCTTTGAGTAAATTTAGTTCATCGTCATTGCGCGGAGTGATGGGTGAGTTTATCTGGGAGAGTTGAGGCAGAAAACCTTCCGCTTTTAATCCCAGATAAATCAGCCGGTTCATGGCAGAACCTAATGAGTCATCACCTTTGGCATTGGCGAAGTTTTGAACCAGGGGAATAAGGTCATCTCTAAGCGTCAATTTCTTGCCCATCATGCGGCACTCCTCGAAATTTT
>CBFGOM010000206.1:0-10815 GCA_965650385.1 uncultured Oscillatoriaceae bacterium | reverse complement strand
ATAAACATCAAAATATCGGCAAAAGCAATCCCGGCGATCGCGACTAATAGGCGAATTTTTTCCCGAGACAATTGTAAACAAGCTAAGGGAATTTTTCGGAACATCATAATGGTGCAACTTTACTCAGGAAGGGTTACGGGTAAATCGAGGGGCTCAGCAGGGCTGCTAGGAACTGTTGATGATGGCATCGTGGCAATAATCACCTCGACTTGTAAATTGGTTAACCCGGCAACCCGTTGACTATCCTTGGGGTCGAGGCGAATTTTCACTTCCACCACTCGGGCATCTGTATCCGCAGTTGGGTCGGTTTCTAAAACATCTTTTTTGCTAATTTGTAACCCGATGCGATCGACGGTTCCTAACAATTCTCCCTCTACTGCATTACTGGTAATTGCCGCCCGTTGACCCAAGCGCACATAGCGAATATCGGTTTCATAAACCTCAGCAACCACAAACATTCGGTCGGTTTGACCGATCGCCACGATGCCTTGATCTTGCGCGATACTTTCCCCGGGTCGGGTGTAAATGGCGATCGCCCGACCCTCAATTGGGGAACGCACATACGCTTCATCCAGACGGGCTTGGGCTTCTGCTTCGGCGGCGATCGCACTATCCACCTCCGCCTCGGCTAATTGCACATCCACGGTTCGCACTTCCGAAATACTCTCTAAAATTGATTCGGCTTCCTGGACTTGCTGTTCCCCAGTCACCCGAATGCGATCGCGAGTCACAATGGCCTCATTGAGTTGTTCCCGACCTGTGCGCTGGAGTTGTTGCTGCTTGACTTGGGCCTCACTTAGTTCCGCTTGTCCGGTGCGATCCAGTTGATTTAATACCGCTTGTTCTTCCTGCAATTGTTCCGCTGCCGTAGCCTGAACTCGTTGCAAATTGGTCCTCGCCTCTTCAATTTGCTTCCCCACAGTTCCCTCGATTTTAGTGAGAGTGGCCCGGGCTTCTTCCAGCAGTTTGGCCCCAGTTTCGTTAATTTTCTCTAAAGTGGCGATCGCTTCTAACTGTTGCTGACGCGTGGTGCGATCAAGCTCTTCCAGTCTGGCATTCGCTGCTTTCACCTCTTGCAGTGCTACATCCACATCCAGGCGTTTTGTATCATAAATCGAGGCACTAATTCCGCCTTCTTGGTAAAGCTGCTCATAGCGTTGGAACTCTATCCCGGCATTTTGTAGTTTCGCCTCCAATTGGGAGATGAGCGCTTGTTGTGCGGCGAGTTTCTCCTCACGTTCCGCTTGTAAACGGGCAAGGGTGGCTTGTTGTGCGGTACGATCGCCTTGAATCTGAGCTTCTAAACGAGAAATCGTCGCTTGTTGGGCGGCCCTTTGACCGGTGAGTTCCGCTTGTAAACGGGCGATCGTCGCCTCTTGAGTCAAAATCTGGCCTTCGAGTTCCGCCTGGAGGCGAGAAATTCCCGCTTCCCTAGCGGTAACATTCCCTTCTAATTGCGCACTAAACCGGTCAACAGTCGCCCCTTGTGCAGCGATATCCCCTTCTACCTGCGCCCGCAGGCGAGCAATGGTGGCATCCTGAACCGCGAGATCCCGGGGAAGTTGGGCCTGTAATCGGGCGATCGCCGCTTCTTGGGCGGCAATCTCACCACTTTTAGCCCCGGCTTTGACTTGTGCTAATTTAGCTTGGGCAATTTTCACCTGTTGTTTCGCTTGTTCCAGTTGTGCAGCGAGGCGATCGCGACTGTCTAAAATGGCGATGGTTTGACCTGCACGCACGCGATCGCCTTCCTCTACTAATAATTCTCCCAATCGGTCTCCCTGCATGGCGTTGGGTGCAGAAACTTGAATCACTTGGGAACTGGGTTCTAATCGTCCCAAGGCACTCACATATTGTAGTGAGGGAGGCGTTTCTATTGGGGTAGAGGTGTCATTTTCGGTACTGACAGGTCGGGTCTGTAATAAGGTGTAAATCGAATATCCCCCAATGGCGATCGCCGCTATAACTAGGATAAAGGTCACCCAGGGGGGAAGAAAGCCCGCTCGTTTTAAGGGGCCCCTCTCCACTTTGGTCGGAGTCTTCAAGGAGGCATCGGCAACCGGAACAGAGGACGCAGTAAATTGGCGATCGGGTTTTTTATCCCTGCCTTGGACAGACTCGTGACCCATGATGGCTTAATAATACAGATTTAGGGCTTAGGGTTGAGAGGCAAACCGCTCTTTCTGGATTGATTGTATAGGATTTTGACTCTGTGGTGACGAGTAATGGGTCAAACTCCCCAGTTTTTCCGTTGAGATTTAAACTAAGCGGTTGCCCTAACCCCCCCTGAAAACCCGGTTTCAGACTAGAAACCGGGTGTGCGATCGCACTCAATCTGATCCAGGGTTATAATGAAGCACTTAAGCGCGCGATCGCCTTGCCAAGGGTTGCTAAGGCTTCATCTATTTCTGCCTCAGTCACAATCAAAGGCGGAACAAATCGCACCACTTTGGGTCCTGCGGGAACCAGTAATAATCCGGCTTCCATTGCTGCTTTGACAATTTCAATCGACGTCATTTCAGTCTCAGCAGACAATTCCAGACCATTAATCAACCCCCAACCCCGGACCTCTGCAATCAGATGGGGAGATTCAGTGGCGATCGCCTGTAATCCTTGGCGTAATTGTTCCCCCCGTTGTGCGGCATTGGCTAACAAATTCTCTTGTTCCAGGGTTTGACAGACGGTAAGGGCTACTCCACAGGCAAAGGGATTCCCGCCATAAGTGCTGGCATGATCCCCCGGTTGGAAGATATTACAACTGGATTTACATAATGTTGCCCCAATGGGGATTCCTCCGCCTAACCCTTTAGCTGAGGTAAAGATATCCGGTTCAATGCCGAGGTTTTCATATCCCCAAAGCTTTCCAGACCGGCCCATTCCCACCTGTACTTCGTCTAAAATGAGTAAAATGCCTAAATCATCGCAAATTTGTCGCACAGCTTGGAAGTAACTCACATCCCCAGGACGGACGCCCCCTTCTCCCTGTAGCGGTTCCAGGAGAATGGCTGCAACTCGCCGCTTTTCACCTCCATCCCATTCGGCGATCGCGGCTTTGATGGCCTCAATATCATTAAACGGCACATAAGCAAACCCGGGTACTAACGGGTCGAAATTCTTCTGATATTTGGGTTGACCCGTAGCGGTAATGGTTGCCAGGGTCCGTCCGTGGAAACTGGCATGGGCGGTTAAAATTACCGGATCATCGATTTGTAAGACGGTGTGAGCATATTTACGGGCGAGTTTGATCGCACCTTCATTCGCTTCTGCACCGGAATTACAGAAAAACACGCGATCGGCACAGGAATGATCGACCAACCATTGGGCCAAGGCACCCTGTTCGGGAATATAGTACAAGTTAGACACATGATGCAGTTTTTGGATTTGTTCCGTCACCGCTTTGACCATTGCCGGATGTGCGTGTCCCAGAGTACAGGTGGCAATCCCGGCGACAAAATCCAGATAGGATTGCCCTTCGGTATCCCAAACACGGCATCCCTGACCCCGTTCTAGGGCCAGGGGAAAGCGTCCGTAGGTGGTCATCACCGCTGCATCAAACTCCGCAGGGTCAAAAACAGACGAGTTCGTTTCAAGGTTGGGCTGGGAAATGAGGGTTTCTGGACTCACTACTTTCTCCTATGTTCCTGAGTTTTTACGCGGGTTGGCTGGGACCCGCCTAGAATTACATTTTATCCTAACTAACTCCTGGTCCTTTTTCAGTTAAGAAGCTTAAAGTTTTTCCTCAGTTTCCTCTACTCAATTTGAGAACAGGCTTTTACAAAGATGCCTCAAAATGGGCTTGACTTTTTCGGGAATTCCTGTTAACTTAATAATGGGAAAATATGCCGTCATATTATAGATAATCGGTAAAAAAAGTCTAAAAAAATCGACCGAGGAAGCTGGGAAGGCTCATCAGGAATCCAGCATATCCCTAGAGTTCTGATTCAGCAATATTTTTCAAAAATTTAACGATTCCCTAGGCAATCCGTGAGAGTCTAGGAGGTCCCTATCGCCAAGGTAAATGACGAAGGGGCAGCAAATGTCAGAGTTTCTTGACTCTTCCCCTCACAGACAGGAAGGGCGATCGTTCCTAAAAATCACGATGGATCCATCGGTGTTCACTTTGCTGTAGAGGCGATCGATTCATTGAACCTAATCCCCGAGGATTCCTGACGACCGGAGGAGTTTTCAGGGATATGGTACAGTATTCAAGACCTCAACTTCAAGGTTTCCATCGGGGTTTTTGTAGCGATCGCCCCATCCGCCCACTGGTCCATAAGTTTCATTCAAATTCGTGATAGGATTAATGACTACTAGCCCCCTTTTTTCACCGCTTCTCTCCCAAGTAGAATCGGGGACATCCGTTCAATCCGGACGAGTAGAAGAATTAGCAATTATCCTGATTATTTTGTTGTTAGTCGCTACTTTTGTCGCGATTTTTTCTCGCCGATTTAAAATTCCTTATGCCGCCGGGTTAGTATTGGCCGGTTTAGCAATTACGGAATTTTTACCCGGAAATATTGGATTAGATTCTTCTCTAATTTTAAACTTATTCTTGCCTATTTTAGTCTTTGAAGCAGCCATTAATACCGATATTACTCGATTACGCAGCACAATCGTTCCCATTTCTGTATTAGCGGGTCCCGGACTGATTGTTTCTTTTTGCATCACCGGACTGGTGGTTAAATTCGGATTAGGGTTAGATTGGATTCCCGCCTTATTAGTTGGGGTAATTTTAGCGGTTACTGATACCGTATCCGTTATTGCCGTATTTAAAGAAGTGGCGGTTCCCAGTCGGTTATCGACCATTGTCAATGGCGAGAGTATGTTTAATGATGGAGTTGCTTTGGTGATCTTCAGTCTGTTGGTGAACAGCCAAACGATGGGAAGTTTTTCCTTCATGAATGGACTTCAGCAACTCTTTATCGTGATTTTAGGCGGGACCATAATTGGCTTAATTGCAGGCTATTTAAGTAGTGGATTATTGACTCGGTATGATGATGGTCTAACGAGTATTTTACTCAGCGTTGCTGTAGCTTTGGGGACCTTTCAACTCGGGCAGTTACTAGGAGTATCTGGAGTAGTTGCCGTTGTAGTGGCGGGCTTGTTAGTGGGCAATATTGGGATAAAGCAAACTGCTTCAGCCTCGAATCGAATTGCTTTATATAGTTTCTGGGAATATGCTGGTTTTGGGGTGAATACGTTTATTTTTTTGCTAATAGGTTTAGAAATCAATCCCCTAACCCTATGGAATACTTTACCTGCTGTCCTGTTAGCGATTTTAGCTTACCAACTGGGGCGGCTACTATCAGTTTATCCTTTATTAGCCATCCTTAAATGGTTTGACCGTCCCATTCCCTTGGGGTGGCAGCACGTTTTATTTGTAGGAAATATTAAAGGGTCTTTGTCAATGGTCATGGCGTTGACATTACCAGCAACATTAGAGGGTAGATCTCAATTAATTGCCCTATTGTTTGGTGCAGTTTTACTCTCTTTAGTGGGACAGGGATTGAGTTTACCCTGGTTAGTCAAACGGTTAAATATTCAGGAAATTTCGGCTTTTCGCCAGAGAATTCAGGAATTACAAGCGCAATTAATGGCGGCTAAAGCAGCCCAAGAAGAGTTAAATAACCTTCTCAAGTCAGGGGTTTTGCCTAAGTCTATTTATGAAGAAATGCGGGCTTCATATCAGGTAAAAATTGCCGGGGCCGAGAAACAATTGCGGGATATTTATCATATCAGACCCGAAGAAGGGAATGGGGGCGATCGCGGCAAATTAGATGCGGTTTGGCGGCAAGTTTTGCTGGCAGAGAAAAGCGCTTTAAATGATGCTCTGCGCAAGCAAATCTTGTCCGAAGAAATAGTTCAGAATAAAGTGAATTATTTAGACCAGCAATTATTAAAATTAGAAGATGATTAAACCTCTCCTTTCATGAAATCAATCATTTTGTGAAGACAATTTTGTTTAGTGACAATGAGGATCGTTGAGTGGAGTTCAATTACGGTACTCCCATTGGGAATAACCAAATCACTATGGGGATAAGGTTGATAGCCAATAATGAGAGAACCTTGGGGAAAGCGAGGGTCTCGGGCAATCTCCGCTAAACTCCGACCGATCGCCTGAGAATTATCGGGAATCGACAGTTTGATGACTTCAATCTGACCTTGTTCAAAATGCATCATTGATTCCACTTCTGGATACTCGATCGCATTTGCCATCGTCGTCACCGCTAGTTCCACCGTACTGATAATATGGGTTGCCCCCGCAATCCGATAAGGTTGCTCAAAATCCCGATGGCGCATTCGGACAAGAATTTCCGAAACCCCATAATATTTAGCCAAGGCCACCATTGCTAAATTCAGCGCATCATTCCGCAACATCGCCGCCACGGCATCCGCTTTCCGAATCCCCGCTTCTAAGAGCAATTCCGTACTCACTGTACTGCCTTCAAAGGCCATTACCCCGAGTTGTTCCCGAGCATAATTACAGGCCGTTGGATCAACATCTATCAAGGCGATCGTATGTCCCAGTTCTATCAACCGTTTGGCTAAATTCAATCCAATCAACCCCGCGCCGCCAATAATAATGTACATCAGTTTCTCTCCCCAGTTAGAATGTGATTAATCTTGAGCGTCAGCAGGATTTGCATCACTTGTCAAGACTCAACCTTGATCTCAACTTTATCCTACGTTAGTTATAAAAAATGCGGCTAATTCTGTGAACTCAAAGCAATTGATTAACTTCAGCAACGAAATCAATCAAAAATATCGACGGATTCGCCAAGAATTAATTGGGGGTGTTCTTGCCCTCGTCTTCGTCTTGTTAATTGGGATCCTCTGGTATCGACTCGTCGAGGGATGGCGGTGGATAGATAGTGTTTATATGACGGCGATTACCCTGTCTACGGTGGGATTTATGGAAGTTCAACCGTTGGGCGATCGCGGGCGTATATTTACCATTTCCTTGATTGCAATGGGATTGGTGAGCATTGGGTATATCGTTAACCGCTTTACAGACGCTATCATTGAAGGATATTTCCAAGATGAAATCAAAAGTAGAAGACAGCGACGCTTGATAGACACATTATCTCAACATTACATTATCTGTGGATTTGGTCGCACAGGTCGGCAGATTGCTTATGAGTTCAATGCTGAAAATATTCCCTTCTTAGTGATTGACGCATCAGCGGAGATTGTTCAACAGGCGCAACAACTGGGGTATATTGCCGTTCAAGGAGATGCCACAGTCGATGCTACCTTGTTAGAAGTGGGAATTGAACGGGCCATCTGTTTGGTAACCGCGATGCCATCAGATGCAGAAAATCTCTATACCTTAATTTCTGCCAAAACCTTAAACCCAAAAATTCGAGTCATTTCCCGCGCCAATAGTGAGGAAGCCGTGCAAAAATTACAGCGCAGTGGTGCTGATGCGGTGGTTTCTCCTTATATTACCGGGGGTCGCCGGATGGCAGCCGCCGCGTTGCGACCCCAGGTGATGGATTTTGTGGATGGGATTATTGCCGGTGCCGATCGCACCTTTTATTTAGAAGAGTTTTTGATTGATGCCGAGAGTTGTCCCTTAGTCGGAGACAGCCTCCATGATGCAAAACTGCGATCGCGTTCCGGTGCACTGGTCCTCGCCATTCGCCGCGCCGATGGACATCTGATTGGGGGACCCACTGCTGATACCATCTTCATGGTTGGAGATACCCTCATCTGCATGGGAACTACGGAACAACTCCGCCTCCTCAACCAAATCCTCAGTCCCCTCAAGTTGAAATCACCTCGTATTCTTAAGCATCCGCCGATCTGGGAGTAAGGGGATGGGGAGGATGGGGAGGATTCGGAAGTTTGTAGTAACAACTTGCTGTCATTATCATCTTCCGTTTCTCCCCTATCTCGATGGCGGTCCTCCCTATCTCCCCCATCCCCATCTCCCTTATGCCAATTTCAAGGCACTGACGGGTACTTCCTCCCACGAGTCTACTGTTCGCATTTTGACACTCCAACCCCTGGTTTTTTGTTCATCAGAGAGGTTTTTTAGAAACGAGTCGTGACAGGATTGTGCTTGGGTTTCATCGCAGCAAGCAATGCAAGCATAAACCAGTCCTGATGGATCGATTTGTTCGTTTACCCAAATAGTCATGATAAAATCCTTTTTTTCTGGATGAGATTGATTTCTTATTCTTACCGCCTAATGGACTGACAATGCAAGAAAGTAGAATAGGTTTTATCAAGGCTTGCCATTATGAAGGTCCAAAAAATTGGGGTAATTGAGAAAAATTATGATCCCGAGTCGTCCCTGGATGATGCTGGAAGAAGATGCCTCAGGGGAGGCGGGGAAAAAATAAGCCGATCGCCTCCTGGAAGCTGCGGTTAAGAAGCGGTTTGTTCGAGTAGGTCCTGGGCTTGTTGTCGATAGGCGATCGCCGGGGAGTCACTGGGATTGATTTCAATTGCCCGATCAAAGGAGGCGATCGCCTCTAAGAACCGTTGGCTGCTCATCAAGGTTAACCCGCGATTTACCCAAGCTTCAAAGTTATTGGGTTGTAAAGAAATTACCCGGTCAAAAGATGCGATCGCCTCCGAGGGTTGGCTATTTGCTGCTAACGCTAATCCCCGATTAAACCAAGCTTCAGCGCGATCGCTTTGCAATTCAATCGCGCGATCGTAACTAGTAACCGCATCTTCATAGCGGGTTAATTTGAATAACGCATTCCCGCGACTATTCCAAGCTTCCCCAAAATCTGGCTTGAGTTGAATCGCCTGTTCAAAACAGCGAACCGCCTCTTGATGCTGTTCCAAATGCATCAAATCAACCCCCCGGTTTTGCCATGCTACCACCAAATCCGGCTGAAGTTGTAAGGCTTTTTCATAAGCATCAATTGCCTCAGCGGGACGACTTAATAACGACAGAGTAAAGCCCCGATTAAACCATAAACTTGCATTTTCACTTTGCAGGGCCAAAGCGCGATCAAACACTTCCAAAGCTTCGGGATACTGTTGAGAATAAAACAGAACTGCCCCTAAATTACTCCAGCCTTCCAAATAATCGGGTTTGAGTTTCACCGCTTCACGATAGGCAGCGATCGCCCCAGTCCAATCTCCTGCATTGAGTTTGATATTGCCTTCGCCAAACCAAGCTTGAGCATCTTGGGGCGGGGTTGGGGCCGCTGGGGGTGGCACAGGGGCAGGCATTTGACGCTGCATTAACCCAGTCCCGATGTTCAGGGCCACTTGACTAAATTCTCCACAGCCCAAGCGCCCCAACTGGACGAGACGCACCCCCCATTCAGGGTTCGGATTGTCCTGCCCTTGGAGGCGATCGCCAAAGCGTCGCAACCAATCCGCCCACAACTGAAGATCCCCACGCCAACTGAGGGCCCCTAAAAATTCTTGGACGCGATCGCGGTCCCAACCCAGGCGTAACCCTTCCACAATCTGGGTAAACAGCAATTCATAATCCTCATCTTCCAGCGGCGGCAGTGACGAAGCCGATCCGGCGGGTTCTTGGAGTTCTGGACTGGTGGGTTCTTCTCCCAATAACCCTCTCAGGCTTTGCCAAATTTCCCTGACCATCTTCGCGCTAACCTCCCGTTGTATTTCTCTTTCTTATTTTATTGTGCTCAGAGGCTTCCGGATCTCAGAGGGCCTGGTAGTCCGCCGTTTTGATCTCTCCATCCCCACTGATCCCCGAATCCTAGGGGGATCAAAATTTATCCCTCTTTATCCCTTGTTCTATAACGGTTTGAGCCTTTTTAACCGAGGTTGCACCCCTTGGAGTACACCGAGTCAAGTCTTGCTGTGGGAGCAATCCAGAGCTCATTGTAGTAGTTCTTACAATGCAACTTTACAATCAAGACCATCCTTTCGGTAGAAGAAGGATTAGCCTAAAACAGGATAGCTTAGAGGAATGAAAATCAAAAGCCGACCCTTAATCTTCTCTCTAGCAATCCTAAATGATAGGTCGCCAAACGAGTGAGCAAGAGGCTCCTCCAGACAAGGTTTCCATCGAAGATTGCTACAAGACAGGCTAAATGCGGCTTTTTTAAGCTGAATTCTGGGAGTTTTCCCGGGTTTTTATAATCCTTCCTCCTTATTAATTTTTTCTCTTTAATGAATCATGAAAAATCCTTCTGTCGGTTTTTACTTAAAACAATTAACTGTCTTAGATACCCCTGCTTTCAGTTCATTACTCACAGGGGAGTCCCCACGGTTGCCGAGACACTGTTGCGTTCCTCAAGCAGCGCGATCGCCTCAACTACCCAGACTGAATGGATTGGAAAACTGATCAACATCAGCCTTGGATTACCCCCTCCTTTCACGCTTTACGGATGTTATGAATAGAACTTCTGAACATCAAGAAGAATTGCACCGATTTGAATTCAACCACCCAGTTTGTAACCCTAACTTTCTTCCAGAACTGATGGTGGATCAGGCTAATTTACAAGAGTTTGGTCAAAAAGTCTCGGTCATACGAGAATTAGAAATGAAAGGAGAACTTTCCAGATTTGAAAGTTCTCAGGAAATCAAACGCCTATGGGTAGCTCTAAATAGGTAAGGATTGGTTATAATCATCAACAAAATACAATAAGAACCCAGTAGGATTATCTAATTATTTAGAAAATGATACAATTTTCTGCCTACCTGGTTATTTGCTGTTTTAAATATTCTTGGATCCTTTTACTCAGAGCTTTTATATCTACTTTTCGAGGCAACACAGTCATTTACTTATAAAGATTAGTATAAAAAACAGTACATTACTGATAAAAAAGAGGTAAATATTTCCATAATTTTCCCCTAACCTTGGGTTTCAAT
>CBFGOM010000205.1:0-10898 GCA_965650385.1 uncultured Oscillatoriaceae bacterium | reverse complement strand
AAAATGCTTATTTTTATTTCATTATAGCATAAAATTTATATTAAGGAGAGGTCTATTTGTTCACTCCTGCAGTTTTGGAATTGACTCCTTTAGCAATGCGTTCAATTGTGTTACCCGTTGTGATAGCAATGCTGGCGGAATAAAGAAGCCATTGAGAGTCACATTTTAGATAAGTTGTGGCGATCAGTTCAATTGAAATAGGCTAAATTTCATAAGTGTTTCAGTTTAAAGTTCCATAAAACTTTAAGAAAAATTTTATAAGTAACACCCAGATTGTTTAACTGCAAAAGAGTATATTTTGAGGAAAATTGTAAGAGATTTTTGATTATTATTCTATGGAAGCATAAAACGAATACCCGGATGAATTGGGCGGTTACAGTTTTTGGTAATTTCATCAAAACTTCACAAAGTGGGTGAGTTTTGTAAAGTTTTAATGAAGCGACAGGAGCAAGGGGGATCTTATTCTGAGGGTTCCGATGGACAGTTTCAGGGGAAATTTCAAGGAGACAGGAAAATTGGTGCATGGGGTTTTGGGGATGTAAAGGGCGTGAAACCCAGGATACAGGGGGGTTAAGCCCGGTTTTCAAGGTTCCTATTTCCTTTACTAGGGAAGAGGTCGCTAGATTATGCAGGGGATGGCAAAAATTAAACCCCGATCGCCTCCTGAGTGTTGACAGAGTGAGGCGATCGGGGTTTTTGAGGAACGGAGTGGGAAACGACTACAGTCGTGAGTCGTGATCTTAAAGTTGGGGTTAGTTTGGGGGGTCTAGGCGGTTCACGAAGAAGGCGACAGCAATTATGGATAATCCCGCAGCTAGACTGATTAACCCTTGAGTTGCATCTTTAGGACTGAAGGTTTGCTGCATTTTAGCGATTAAATTGTGCCATAATTAACTAATACTTAATAAATAAAAGATTTAAATTTTCATGAAGAATTGCGGTGTTTGCAGTCAGTGCGATGCTATTGCATTCGGACTCCAGGAAAATGTGTGGAATTGGCAATTTTTCAATAGTTCTGACGATGGATTTTGAGATAAGCGGCGATCGCTAACCCAAATGAAAGAGACCCATGAGATAATAAATCAAAACAAATCGAAGGGGAGGATATGAACGAGCAACCCATCACCTGGCATCTGCAACAACCCGTACTCCCTCCGGAGTGGTTCCTCGAAAAAGTTCGACAGTATCTCAACGCCAACGCATCGGGTTTATCGGGTCAATATGCTGCCGCATTACTGTGGCAACGGGGAATTCAGGACCCAGAGGAACTGACCCGGTTTTTAAATCCGCAAGACTATCAACCCGCTAGTTCATTTGACTTTGGTGAGGAAATGTCCGCTTGTGTCGATCGCCTGCAACAGGCCCGTAAACAGGGGGAAAAGGTTGCGATCTGGGGCGACTTTGATGCTGATGGAATCACCGCCACCAGTGTTTTATGGGATGGACTGGGCCAATTTTTCACCCCCACCACCCAACTCACCTACTGCATTCCCAACCGCCTAACCCAATCTCACGGTCTGAATCGGTCGGGAATTGACGATTTAGCCGCCGCCGGAACAACCCTAATTGTCACTTGTGATACCGGCAGTACCAATCTGGATGAAATCGAGTATGCTCATCAGTTGGGCATCGATATCATCGTCACCGATCACCATACGTTACCCCCGAATCGCCCTGGAGTAGCGGCAATTATCAATCCCCGTTCTCTCCCGGCAACCCATCCCCTGGCCCATCTTTCGGGGGTTGCCGTGGCTTACAAGGTGGTAGAAGCCCTGTATAGCCCATTGCCGCACGTTCCGCAAGAACCGTTAGAGGCATTATTAGATTTAGTCGCGATCGGCTTAATTGCTGATTTGGTACAACTGAGTGGAGATTGCCGATATTTAGCCCAAATGGGACTCAAACGCCTGCATCAGGAGTGGCAGAAATCCCCAGCAGAACGACGCCGACCCGGAGTCGGAGAGTTGTTAGATTTGTGTAAACGCAGTGGCGATCGCCCCACGGATGTCTCCTTTGGGATTGGTCCGCGCATTAATGCCGTCAGTCGAATTCATGGGGATGCTTCTTTCTGTGTGGAATTACTCACCACTCGCGATCGGCGTCGCGCCCAAAAACTCGCCCAGGACACGGAACTCGCCAACTCTCGACGTCAAGCTATCCAAAAAGATGTAGATAAACAGGTGCAACAAAAACTGGCTCGTCTGGACCTGTCTACCACCGGCGTGATTGTCTTACAAGACCCTCAATGGCCTGCGGGAGTCCTGGGTTTGGTGGCGGGTAAAGTCGCCCAAGAATACGCCCGTCCTACCATTTTGCTTAGTACCGATTCCAGCAATTCTGAGGCCGAAAACCCCGATAAAATAACGCTTTTCAACGATTCAGCCTCGAATCCCTCCTTTCCCCTTGCCCGAGGGTCAGCACGTTCGGTCAAAAATATTGACTTGTATGAATTAGTCAAAGAACAAGAGCACTTATTGCACCGTTTCGGGGGTCATCCCTTTGCTGCTGGCTTAAGTTTACCCGTCCAAAATGTTCCCCTTTTCACGGAAGCGATTAACCGACTCCTGAAGGAAAAAATGGGGGCAGTGGGAGGCTTGGGAATGCCCGTTATCCAAGCTGATTTACGCTGTACAGTAGCCGAATTAGGTCAGAATCTATTTCGAGAGTTAAAAATATTAGAACCGTACGGAATGGGGAATTCTGTTCCGTTGCTCTTGATTGAAAATTGTCAATTTAAAAATATTTGGAATGCTAAAGTCCAGGATAAAAAGGGTCGTAAAATAGAATATATTAAAACTGAGTTTCAGATTTGGGATGACTCCAGTGAAACAGGGTTTCCTGGCCTGTGGTGGGGACATTATAAAGAGGAATTACCGAATGTTCCTTGTGATGCCGTGGTGGAACTGGACTATAATAGTTATAAAGACCGCTATGAAGTGCGATTGATTGCAGTGCGACCCCGAAAAGCGGGAACTGTGTTCACCTCACCGGAAGGGGGATTACCGATTTTGGATTTTCGCCGCCACTTCAGCGAAAGGGAAGAAGAGGAGAAAACCGAGTTAGGCGATTCCGAGGGGATGAATTTCGATCGCACGACCTCCCTTGTGCTAGAAACCTGTCCCAGTAGTTGGGACGAGTTACACCAATGGTTAGACTTGGCAATCCAGACTCAAAAGACCCTGGCGATCGCCTATCCCCCACCTAAACCTGTTTCCCCCCGACAAGTGTGGCGGCAGTTGGTAGGGGTGGCGAAATATCTCAGCCGAACGGGACAACGAGCAACCCGAGAACAACTCTGTTCTAAACTTTCCATCAGCGATCGCACCTTAGAAATTGGCCTCCAAGCCTTAATCGCTGCCGGTTTTCAAGTTAAAATAATGGGAGAGAGTTTGCAGGTTATCCCCGGACCCGTGACCCCTCCCTTCGGCGTTAGCGATCGCTTTTCTGCCGCCGTTGAAGAGGAACAGTTTCGGCGCAACTATTTTTATCAAGTTCCCCTGTCTACCGTCCAGGCGATCGCACTTAGTAAGGGAGATGGGGAGGATGGGGGAGATGGGGAGGATGGGGGAGAGTTCTTGTGACTTAGATTCAGCTTTCGTCACGAGTGTTCTTACAGGTGGCAAAGCCTTTCATGGTGCGTATCACGGCAGAACCCTTATACCAAAGCTATCTCTCCTATCTTCCCTATCCTCCCCATCCCCTCTATCAATCTAACTGACCTTGATGTTCACATTCATAATCCTGGGGTTGCCATTGGGTGATATCAATTTCACTTAGGCGTTCCACTTTCTGACAGTCGGTGGAATAGAAGGGTTCAATAATGAGCCAAATTAAACTGCGGGTCACATCTAATGCGGTTTTTAGCCAAAACTCTTGATTACCGGGGATGCCTTCTTCTTGTACGGTTTCTATTTCGACTGCAATTCCTTTTGCACCTAAGAGAATTTGTGCCAACCACTTGGCGCGAGGCAGATGGGTTTCGGAGGTGATGACTTTGACTTTCTTGACATTCCACTGCTTCAAAAGTTCACCACTAAAAGTAAAGTTGGTAAAGGTAGAATAAGCACATCGTTCTAACCACACATTCTGATTCGGAGCGCGATCACGCTCAAAAATTAACTGCACACAAGGGGAGGCAGAACCTTGGGAAATCACAATGGGAATCTCTGGATTCTGTTTGGCACATTGAGTGACGTACATTTCTCGTTTGATGCTACCACCCAGGACTAAAATCGCATCAATGGGACCGGAGGTAGCCGATTGTAACCGGGTAATCTGGACAGTTGCCACTCCGCCGAGGATGCCGAGGATGAGGAAACAAATAAAAATAACTCCCGTGACAATTTTCTTGATTTTCCTGCGGCGTCGATTCTGTAACCCAGGGGGACGGGGTTGGGAACGGGATTTTTGCTTCATGGCGATCGCCTACGGAGTCTCGGGTAGCACAAAAATCACTTGACCCTCCTCGTTAATTTGCTTCGAGGCCCCCAGTTTGAGGATTTCTTCTTCGGCTCGTTGTTTAACCGATTCATTGATACTATTTTGATAGACCTCATTCCAGGACCACAGGCGAATCCGGGTACTATCGGGTTCAGTTCTCAGGAAGTCAGCGGCACTTTGATAGAGGTCTGCATAGTCTTCGTACTCTGTCCCGCGTGCCCATTGTGCTGCCCTTTCATGGGATTCAATGCTGCCGGGAATATCTCCGAGTAACAGGAGTTGATCCAGTCCTTTGAAGCGCCACACCAGAAAGGCTTTCTGATTGATTTCCGGGGACAAAACTGCTAGACCCCGGTCCATATATTCGATCCCCAGTTCCGGTTCTCCTTGGGCGAAGGAAACGGCGGTGGAGATAAACGGATACATTTCGGCGAAGCGGGGGTCAAGGCGGGTAATGACGTCGAAGTATTCTTTATTTAAGGTGTAGCCAATTTGGTCTCGAATCTCCTCATCCCCAAAATACTGCACCCATTTGAGGAAGGCATAGTTGGCGATCATATTATCGAAACCGAAAGTGGGCGATCGCCTCAGCATTTGGACTTGGAGGGCTTCTTGTCGTTCAGCTTGTTTAGGGTCAGTTTGGGCTAGGCGGGGGTTTCCTAGACCCATCTGCTGCATGATGATGGCTCCAGCCAGGGCGACAATGGCGATCGCCACAGTCCCCCATTCTCCCCACCCTCGCGAGGTAACGGTTTGTACTTTAGATTCCACTACACCCTCCTGCTGATCTGAATTCGGGTAACTTCTCAAGTCGCTTCGGCCAGTGGTCCCAGTCCCTCGATCTGGCTGGGTCTCCTTCGGACTGCCTCTTGTTTGCTGGGGGTATTTCTCCCAAAGCGTTCACCCTGCATCCTTGAGTTACAGAATTTCAATATCTACAGATTAACTTAAAAAATATTGCATCGGAACATACTGCGCTTGACAAATATTTTAGCTACACTAGAGACAACCTCAATTAAATCATCCGTGTGTCAACATCCATTCGGCGATTTCAGGGACGCTCACTGCTTTACTCATCCGGAAACCGTTTCCGTTTTCGTGAAGTCACTGCTATTCAGGGGACTAAGGACGGTTACTCCATTGTCACCCCATTTTCTCAAGGTACGGGTTAACAGGCCAGAAACTTCTCCAAGACAGACAGAAGCAGATGTTGCAAGCCCGGGAAATTGTTGCCGCTGCTATGAGAGAGTAGGAGCCCTTGTCTTGCTCAGGATCACGGTTGAGGAATTTGAGCTAGGTCTGACGTGACCCCCACTAGACCCCTTCTGGGTTAAGGTTTGGAGCTGAACAATGCTCTTCCTGGGAAAAATATACCCTGATTTGGACCATTTTAACGACGACTCAACAGGCTCGACTATCAGTCCCGCAACTGGAAAAAATTGAGAGTCTAAAGAATCAATTTACACCCGTTGGTTCTCTGGATTAAATTCTCTAACAGATTGACTCTATTTGTTAAACCCCTAATCCCCCAACTTACATGAATCAATACTCAAAACGTAACTCCTTGCTGCAAATTGCCCTATTTGGTGGGGCCTTTGCCACCACGGCTGCTCTAACCTTATTAACTCCTCTTGGCTCTCGGGCGGTACGAGCACAACTTCAAAATAGTCCTAAAGCGATTGTGGATGAAGTCTGGCAAATCGTGAATCGGGACTATGTGGATGGCTCCTTTAATCAGGTGAATTGGGAAGCAACGCGCACGGAGTTGTTAAGTCAGGAATATTCCTCGCCGGAACAAGCTTACGCCGCAGTAAGGGTTGCTTTAGCTAAATTAAACGACCCCTACACGCGATTTTTAGACCCAGAACAGTTTGAGGAGTTGACCACTCAAACCTCGGGGGAAATGTCAGGGGTGGGGATGCGTTTAGAGCTCAATGCGGACACCCAAAAAATCACGGTGGTTGAACCGATCGAAAATTCCCCAGCGAAGAAAGCGGGACTGCAATCGGGGGACCAAATTTTGCAGATTGACGATCGCCTGACGGAAGGGATGAAAGTCGAAGAGGCGGCTCAATTGATTCGGGGAAAAGAAGGGACTGAAGTGAGCTTGCGGGTCTATCGCTCAACTCAAGGGGAATTTGATGTTATTTTAAAACGTGCAAGAATTGAACTCCAAGCGGTTCAATATCATATCCGTCCTGAAGGCGGAACCGATGTGGGCTATATCCAGTTATCTGAGTTTAGCTCCCATGCGGCGGAACAAATGCGCCATGCGATCGAGGAACTGAGCGATCGCGGTGTGGATGCCTATGTTCTGGATTTGCGAGGCAATCCCGGCGGTTTATTGTACGCGAGTATTGATATCGCTCGGATGTGGTTAGATAGTGGGGAAATTGTCCGCACGGTCGATCGCAATGGCGGCAGTCAAGATTTTCGCGCCAATCGTTCGGCGATCGCCCAGCAACCTTTGGCGGTTTTAGTGGATAAAAACTCCGCGAGTGCCAGCGAAATCTTATCCGGTGCTCTCAAAGATAACCGACGCGCCACAATTATTGGCACATCCACCTTTGGCAAAGCCTTGGTCCAGTCCGTTCATTCCCTCTCCGATGGATCGGGATTAACGGTGACGATCGCCCATTACTATACTCCCAATGGTACCGATATCTCTCAGCTTGGCATCACGCCGGATATCGCGATCGACATGAGCAATGAGGATAAACGCCGTCTAGCAGCCAATCCCCAACTCCGGGGAACCTCTGATGACCCCTGCTATGCTCGTGCGGTTGCTTCCTTGCTGGCACAAGTCCAATCTAACCCGTTAGCGATTCAGTAAGCTGTCTTTTTCGGGAATTTTCTACCCACACAAGACACGCAACAGGAATAAGAAACCGGGTTTCTGACCAAAATCCCTGGGGAATCACCCCAGTTCTGGTTAAGAAACCCGGTTTTTAATGTTCTAAACGGGACAAGCGGGATGCCAATTGGATGCGTCCCTCTTTCTGTTTGTGCTTCAATCCATCAATCTAAAAACATCAGATTATCTGCGGTTAAAGTGCCGATTCCCAAGTCGAGGCGGGCGATCGCGCCGGAGGTAAAATCTCCATCATCATCGATATACAGTTTTCCGGTATCGGTTGCATAGCCAATCCGCGCATTACTGCTCGTGAGGGCTAAAATATTGGCCTGAATATCTACAATCACCGTCTCAGTCCCCTCTATCTCCGATGCCTTAGAGAGGGTAACTGGGGTTCCCCCGGATACACCTGTCAGATTCTCGGTAAAGGCGATCGCATCTCCATCGGGTCCAAAGCTAAAATCTGTCATGCGATCGCTAGCCGTTCCCGGGGAATTCACCGTAGCATAGACCACGACATCTTGACCCTTTCCACCTGTCAAAGTATCCACCCCATCTCCGGGGAACAACAGGTCATTCCCATCGGTACCTTCCAAGCTATCGGCATCACTAGAACCTGTAATAATATTAATCTGAGCGGGATTATCCACCACGGCTATGGCTGGATTATTCGAGGCCATCACCCGTAGTTCCTCGGGGGTATTACTAAAGCTGTTGTTTTCCAGGAACGCATTCGTCACCTCTGGTTCAACGAGTATCCCAACGGCTGCATTCTCGATCGCATTATTTGCCAAGGTGACATTCTCGGAATTAGAAACTAGCTTAATCCCGATTCCATCCGGATCTGAGCCGACGGGTAAATTAGATAAATTGCCATTCTCTCCTAATCTCACTTGATTGTCTTCCACTGCGGACTCAGCCAAAGACCCCAAGATACCAAAATCCACCGACTCCAGGGTATTATTGCGAACCGTTGCACTCATCGTTGAGTCAAACAGTCCCA
Source organism: uncultured Oscillatoriaceae bacterium (assembly GCA_965650385.1). Taxonomy (GTDB): domain Bacteria; phylum Cyanobacteriota; class Cyanobacteriia; order Cyanobacteriales; family Laspinemataceae; genus Laspinema. Next base: position 2,601 of record CBFGOM010000205.1, on the reverse strand, counting down.
AGACAATTCCGCCACTATTTTGAATTAAGTTATTCTCCACTGTTGCGGTGGCTGCATCCTCTAAATTGATCCCATCCAAGGCATCAAAAATTCGCACATTCTGAATGACAAGATTTTCAAGCGCCGTCCCATCCTCTGGTTGTACAGCCAGAATATCGCCATTCGTTTCAATGCCATCCAGGGTAACATTACTGGCGAGAATTCTAATACTGGTTCCCCCGGTTTCAGTGGAAATCATCGTTTCATTAGTCCCGCGATCGCTGTCATTTCCAGCTACACCGGCATGAAACCCTTTAACCGTCACGCCTTTATCGATGTCCAACAGTTCGGAGTAAGTTCCGCTACTGACAACCAGGGTATCTCCCTCATTCGCTTCGGCGATCGCGGTTTGAATTGAGGTATAAACCTGGTAAACCTCCAAGGTTTCTGTATCGGTTTCGGGGTCAGCGATCGCAATTTCAATCTCGAAATTTGTGCTGTCGCTCAACTTTTCGGGGTCTTTGAGTAAAATCTCCCCAGTTTCTGGATCAAGTTCAAAGAGACCCGCGACGGACTCTCCCTCACTATCAATAACATCTAACAGGGAATACTCCGTATTACTAGAATTTCCCTCGGTTGAAAGTAGGGCGATCGCACCGACAGGAGTGGTGGCATTCGCCACAAAGAGTTCACGAGGTGCCGGGGGAATGGGATTACTCGGCGGAAAAAACAGCACAGGCTCACTATCGGGAGGCGGAGGTGGCTCAATAAAAGCGCTGCGAGTCAGTTCTATGTCCGTTTTTCTCACTCCCTGCAAAATCGCTAAATATTCCCCCGTCCGTTTATCTTGGACGATGGTTCGGACAGCATTGGAGTCCCCTTCTTGTATAAAATTTAAATTCTCAAACCGGAGTTCATTGATGAGTTCGATTTCATCTTCACCCAAGGTAAAATCAACAATGAAATTGGCTTCACTCCGGGTAAAACTTCCCCTTCCCCGTTCCAGGACAAAGCGATCGCTGCCTTCTCCTCCGATTAATGTATCAATTCCGAACCCCGCAACGAGGACATCATTTCCCCCACTCCCCGAGAGAAAGTTATTGCCTTGATCCGCATACAAGGTATCATCTTCCTCCCCTCCATACAAAATATCATTCCCGGCATTGCCATTTAACCAGTTGTTCCCTTCCTCCCCAAAGATCTGATCATTACCCTCTCCACCATAGAGGGTATCGCTTCCTGCATTACCAAACAGGACGTCATTCCCTTTGTCGCCATAGAGGAGGTCATTTCCCTCTCCCCCATAACCTGTATCATCCTCTTGTCCACCATAGAGGATATCCTCTTCCCCGTTGCCCACTAATAAATCATTGCCCTGATTTCCGTATAATAGGTTACTTCCTTCCCCGCCATAGAGGGTATCATTTCCGGCATTCCCATACAGGACGTCATTTCCTTTGTCGCCATACAGCAGATCGTCGCTGTCGCCCCCAAAAGCGGTATCATCCTCTTGTCCGCCATAAATAATGTCGTTGAGATCGCCCCCGACTACCCAGTCGTTACCCTGATTGGCGAACAGGATGTTGTTTCCAGAAATCCCATAGAGGAAGTCATTTCCTTCATTACCATACAGGAGGTTATTTCCCGCTTGACCCACCAACACATCATTACCTGGGCCACCAAATAAGGTATCATCATCGGGTCCAGCAGATAGGAAATCGTTACCCTCATTCCCTTGAATGTAGTTTGAGCCTAGATTGCCCTGAATCACATCATCCGCTGGACTGCCCAGAATGGTATCATTGCCCTCGGGTCCTGGTAAAATTGCGGACTGAGTGGATATGGTTTCTATTCTGTTGTTGGCATCTGTGCCGTTGATGGCTACCATTTTTTTCTCCTGTTAAATATTATTAAGTTTGAGCTTGCCCAGATTTGGATGATTTTCTTCTCAGTAATTATACGGGTTCCCGTACAATTACTGAGAACAAGCTCTCAATTTCTGTATAAAAATAGGGCGGTAATCACATAAAAGACGGGGATTGCAACTTCCCAGGCTTTGGATGAGTCCGAGATAGACTATCAAGGGCCAGGATGAACTGCCCTGAAGGTTAGGAAATTGGCCCACAATCAGGCCCACAAAATATCCTGACCTGATGGGTGGCGATCGCCCAAGTTAGCCCTTAACAGTCCTCAGTCTGTCCCGTTATGGTTATAATGACCTACTTTCATTCAGCTTCCACTCTATCGGCTGGGGTGTTTGCCCTGGGGAGATGAAAATCAAAAAAAAGCCTTTAGGTCGTTGACAATTTTTAGATTTTGTGCTTAAGAATAATTGGATTAAAAGTTGATGCTATCCCCAACCTAGAATTTTTGGTTTGGGTAAAAGACCTTGTGAACAAGGGGGTTTTTAGCAGATGAGATTTTTGGCGAGAGATAGAAACTAATCGACTTAATATCCCCCAGATTTTACCTGTTGAGTGAGGTGAATTAATTCAGGTAAAATGAGCTGTTCTAGGGCCAATTTAACTGCTCCAGTAGAACCGGGGATAGAGAAAATTAACTTAGATTGATAGAGGCCAGCAATCGCCCGTGAGGCGATCGCCCGCGACCCAATTTCTTGAT
>CBFGOM010000204.1:0-11241 GCA_965650385.1 uncultured Oscillatoriaceae bacterium | reverse complement strand
CCCTGATCTAGGACTTGAACCCTTTGTGCGGTGGAAGTCGATTCTAGGATAACATCAACTGAACCACCACGAGGGGAATGATTAATGCTATTAGCCAGGAGGTTCGTAAAGACGCGGTGCAGTTGCAAGGAATCGGCGCGAACCCAGAGAGTGCGACGAAATTGCGATTCTCCATACCGGATGCGAATGTAGATACGCCTGCTGGTAGCTAAAGGGGTTAAGGAGGCGATCGCTTCTTCGGCAATGGTGACTAAATTAACGGGCATCAGATTCAGTTGGAGTCCTTCACTATCATTCCGATAGATATCCAGCATCGTTTCTACGAGTTGAAGGGTGGTTTGGAAAGAGCGTTCCATCATTTCCAAAACCTGTTGTTGCATCTGGATCAGGGGACCAAATTCCTCTTGCTGAAAGGATTTGAGGGTAGTGATCGCTCCTAATAGGGGGGTTTTTAAGTCATGGGTGAGGGTGGCAACAAAATCTTCCCGGAGTTGCACCAGTTGCGCTTGAGCTTGCAGTTGCGCTTTGTGTTGCGCGATCGCCTCTTCATAAGATCGAGACCGGTTGCTTAACCATGCCGTCACCAGTAGCGCCAATACCACGATCACTCGGTTCGCAATCACGGATAGATTAATCGCTTCAGTTCCTGGCATCACTAAGTTTAACAGGGTTAAGGCCGATCCTAAGAGTGTGACTTTCCAGGTGGTTGAGCGATTTAACCGCGAACTGGCTAAGATAATCGTCCCAATATAAAGATAACCAAAGACATAAGGCGGTGGCGTCGAAAATTCCAGCGCAAAGACAATCACACAGATACTGGCGATCCACCATCGGGTATCAAACGGATGCTGAGTTTGTGATGAAATCCTCTTAGGGCTGGATATCTGATGCCACATCCTTAACACTCGCCGGGTAATTTTGAGTAAGTCTATTTTAACTCAATTTTTTCTCGTTTATCCAATTTTATATTTACAGATATAGAGCCATCTAAACGCTCTTATTCTCCTGGAATAGCATCAACTATATTGAGAGATTAAATTTATCTCCAAACAGCTTTCTATATCTTGTCAAATTCAAAAACTGTCCCTAATAATGCATACAGAACTAGCGAACTCACTGCTGGGGGTAAGAGTGAATCATTCTTTTCCCCCTGCCATCCGGGGAGAGAAATTCAGGGGGTGAGATCTAATCCGCCTGGGGTCACCTTCACTATATAGCCAGTCTTGCAGGAAGTTGGCACATTGCTTGGCTCTCCTCTCCCGTTCTGGGCCGCCAACGGTTGGGGATGAGGGTCCATTCACAAAATGATTTTGATACCAAATCCGATTGGTAAAAGGTCTACAAAAACAAAAAAACCCGCAGGCTGTTCGCGTAGCGTTCCGTTAGGAAAGGCTGGAGGCTCACAGAACAAAGCCCGCATAGGCGGGCTCAAGAGTAAAACGGACTTTGAACAAGCGGATTCCGTATGACTTGCTATAGAACCCATCCAGGTTGAAGCCTTTTATATAAAATCGATGATTGTTATGCTGCAAGGATTCATTCAAATCACTTTAACTCTAGGAATATTAGTGGCGATCGTGCCCTTCTTCGGTCGTTACATGGCTGATGTTTATTTAGGAGAAATTACTCTACTTGAGCGGGGGTGTAGACCGATTGAACGCTGGATTTATCAAATCGGAGGGATCTCATACTGGGAATCCATGACAGGTTGGCAATATGCCCGTGGCGTACTTATCAGTAATCTCATGATGGGGATTTTTGTTTTTTTAATCTTCATGTTTCAGGGAATCCTCCCCTTAAATTCCACTGGATTAGAGGCCCCGAGTTGGGATTTAGCCCTGCATACGGCCATTTCATTTACAACAAATACGAACCAGCAACATTATTCAGGAGAAACGACTTTTACTTATGCCTCCCAGATGTTTGCTTTGGGTTTTTTGATGTTTACCTCGGCGGGAACTGGGTTGGCGGTAGCTATTGCCTTTATTCGGGGCTTAACTGGCAGACCCTTGGGGAATTTTTATGTTGATTTAACCTGCAGTATCACCCGAATTTTGCTTCCGATTTCGGTGATTGGTGCGATCGTCTTGCTACTGGCTGGGGTTCCGGAAACTTTAGCTGGACCCGCCACAGTAACGACCTTAGAAGGAGCCACTCAAACCATTGCCCGAGGTCCGGTTGCTCACTTTGAAATTATTAAGCAACTGGGAGAAAATGGCGGGGGATTTTTTGGCATTAACTCGGCTCATCCCTATGAAAATCCGAATGGATTTACCAACTTAGTAGAAACCGTCAGTATGGTTTCGATTCCGGCTTCGTTGATTTACGCTTACGGCATCATTGCCGGAAATAAAAAACAGGGATGGTTGCTGTTTTGGATGGTTTTTATTCTTTATGTTGCCTTGATTGCGATTACGGTAGTCGGGGAGTATGGCGGCAATCCTTTGGTGAATAATTTGTTGGGAAGTTCTACCCCAAATTTAGAAGGAAAAGAAGTCAGATTTGGATGGGCGCAAACGGCTTTATGGGCCGTTACTACAACGGGAACCATGTGTGGTGCCGTCAATGGAATGCATGATTCTCTGATGCCTACGGGTGGGTTTTCAACCTTGTTTAATCTGTTTTTACAAATTATTTGGGGAGGACAGGGAACGGGAACGGCCTATTTGTTTATATTTTTGATTTTGACGGTATTTTTGACAGGATTGATGGTGGGGAGAACCCCGGATTTTTTGGGCCGAAAAATTGAAAAGCGAGAAATTGTATTAGCCAGTGTGATTTTGTTAGTCCATCCCATCGCGATTTTGATTCCCTCGGCGATTGCGATCGCCTATCCAGAACTCTTGGCAAATATCACAAATCCAGGCTTTCATGGAATTTCCCAAGTGGTTTATGAATATGCTTCTGCGGCGGCGAATAATGGGTCTGGATTTGAAGGCTTGGCGGATAATACCCTTTGGTGGAACTTGAGTACCAGCATGAGTTTATTAGCGGGACGCTATATTCCCATTATTGCTTTATTGCTCTTGGCTGATAGCATGGCTAATAAACAACCCGTTCCAGAAACTCCCGGAACTTTGCGAACAGATACCCCATTATTTACCAGTGTTACTGCCGGAGTAATGTTAATTTTAGGGCTGTTAACTTTCTTTCCAGTAATTGCCCTCGGACCTCTGGCTGAAGCTTTTCAATTGGGCGGATACTAGACAATTTATGTCGAGTAAATTTAATTCCTTTCAAGCTAATTTTATTCTGCTTCAATTCTGAGGACAATCATGAAGACGAGGACGAACAACCAATCTGGATTTACCCAGGGTCAACCCCAGGATCCGATGCGCTGCCACAAAAAAAAGCCAAGTAAGGTCAATACAAAAGGACTGTATCAGCGGGCGATGCGGGAAGCATTTCTGAAACTTCACCCGCAAGTCATGATTAAAAATCCTGTTATGTTTGTGGTGTGGGTGGGCACGATTATTACGGCTTTGTTAGTGCTGTTTCCCGATTTATTTGGACCTGTTCCGGGAGAGAATCAGCGGGGGTTTAATGCCCAGGTAACGGTGATTTTATTTTTCACAATTTTGTTTGCTAATTTTGCGGAAGCTGTTGCGGAAGGACGGGGAAAAGCTCAAGCGGATGCTTTGCGTTCCACCAAGACAGAAACGACTGCCCGAAAATGGTTAGCAGATGAATCGATTGTGGAAGTGTCTTCCACAACTTTACGCCGGGGCGATCGCATTCAAGTGATTGCCGGAGATATCATTCCTGTAGATGGGGAAGTAATTCGTGGCGTGGCATCGGTAGATGAATCCGCAATTACTGGAGAATCAGCCCCGGTACTCAAAGAACCGGGCTCTGATGTGGCGAGTTCAGTAACCGGTGGAACGCGAATTATTTCTGATGAATTGATTATCCAAGTGACTTCTGATCCGGGTCAAGGATTTTTAGACCGGATGATTTCTTTAATTGAAGGGGCAAAACGCAGTAAAACCCCAAATGAAATTGCTTTAACGGTGTTATTAGCGGTTTTAACTCAAGTCTTTTTAATCGTCGTGGCAACGATTCCCCCGATTGCCAATTATGTGAATGCGCCGGTGGGAGTGGTGACTTTAATTTCCCTATTAGTTGCTTTAATTCCGACGACTATTGGTGGATTATTAAGTGCGATCGGGATTGCTGGAATGGATCGGGTGGCCCAGTTTAATGTGATTGCCACCTCGGGACGGGCAGTAGAAGCTTGTGGCGATGTGAATATATTGGTTTTGGATAAAACGGGGACGATTACTTTAGGAAATCGGTTGGCGGAAGAGTTTATTCCGGTGAATGGTCATTCTCAGGCAGAGGTGGCAACAATGGCCCTAGCTGCGAGTTGGTTTGATGAAACTCCCGAGGGGAAATCGATTGTTAGATTAGCGGAAAAACTGGGTGCAACGATCGCCTTTAATCCCAGTCAGGCGGAGGGGGTGGATTTTTCCGCCCGAACCCGAATTAGTGGGACGAATTTACCCCAAGGATTGCAGGTGAGAAAAGGGGCGGTAGAGGCGATTAAAGGGTTTGTGCGATCGCGCGGGGGGATGATTTCACCGGATCTGGATACTGCTTATGAACGGGTTTCCCGCCTTGGTGGTACTCCTCTAGGGGTTTGTCAGAATGATCAACTGTATGGGGTGATTTATCTCAAAGATATTATCAAACCCGGAATTCGCGATCGCTTTGATCAACTCCGTCGCATGGGAGTTCAAACTATTATGTTAACCGGAGATAATCGAATTACTGCCTCCGTGATTGCACAAGAAGCGGGAGTTGATGATTTTATTGCCGAAGCGACGCCTGAAGATAAAATTGAAGTCATTCGCACTGAACAATCCAAAGGTAAATTAGTCGCGATGACGGGGGATGGCACTAATGATGCCCCTGCCTTAGCCCAAGCGAATGTCGGATTAGCCATGAATTCTGGTACTCAAGCGGCGAAAGAAGCGGCCAATATGGTGGATTTAGATTCGGACCCCACTAAGTTAATTGATTTAGTTACTATTGGCAAACAATTGTTAATTACTCGTGGTGCTTTAACGACTTTTTCTCTGGCAAATGATATCGCCAAATATTTTGCGATCGTCCCCGCGATGTTTGCCACCGTCGGGATTAATACACTCAATGTTATGGGTTTAGCCAGTAGTCAATCAGCCATTTTATCGGCATTAATTTATAATGCTTTAATTATTCCGGCGTTAATTCCTTTAGCCCTCAAAGGGGTGAAGTTTCGACCCCTTAGTTCTAATCAGTTATTGCAGCAAAATATATTAATCTACGGATTAGGGGGCGTCATCACTCCCTTTATCGGAATTAAACTCATTGACTGGGCCATTGTGTTCATTGGATTGGCGTAGAAAGGTTTGAGTTTCAGCGATTTAAAATTGGTTACAAATTGGAGAAAATAGTATGAACAAAAATAGAGACTTACCCCAAATCTCGGTTTTGAAAAAAAAGCAAATTCTACCTCAATTCCTAGAAGAAATTGCCGATTTTATCAATTTATGGAAAAGACACCCCATCGCCATGCGGTTACTGCTGGTCATGGGTTTTAATCTATTAATTGCTCCAGCCCTCTATGCTTCAACCGGGGATTCTTTAACTCGCCAATCAGCTTGGGCTCTGGGTATATTGGGACTTTTAACCTTGGGTTTGTCCATTTACTTGTTTACCGTCATCATTCAACCGGAACGATTTTAGCCGGGGTAGTTTCGATTGACAAAACAGAGCCTCATACCCTCCCTGGTAAAGCCGGAGAATGCCCCAAACAAGGCATTATTTTGGGTAGAAAAGAGAAGGATTGTTTATTCAATCCATCATCATTCAACTAAAATTAATGGAGTAGAAACAACCATGACTACGATACTGATTAAAGATATTCTAATTAGCCTTCGCACTATCCTGGTTTTATGGATAATCACGGCTGTAATTTATCCTTTTTTTATTTTGTTTATAGGCCAAGTATTCGTTCCCAATATTGCCAATGGAAGTTTAATTCAAAACCCAGAGGGTGAGCTCGTTGGTTCTACATTAATCGGGCAAGAGTTTACCAAAACCGGCTATTTTTGGAGTCGTCCGAGTGTAGTTAACTATAGTCAAGGCGAAGATGCACAACTCACGGGAGTTTCGGGGGCCAGCAATCTAGCACCAAGTAATCCCGAATTAGTCATCCGAATTACGGAAAAAATTGCTGACTTGAGGAGGGCTGGAGTTAATCCAACAGGGGATTTGTTATATAGTTCTGGATCGGGTTTAGATCCGCATATTACCCCAGAAGCTGCCCGGGTTCAGGTACAACGAGTCGCCACAGCTAGAGGACTCTCCCCCAGTCAAATTGAAGAGTTGATTTCTAACCATATCGAAGGTCGCTTTTTAGGAATTTTTGGGGAACCCGGAGTTAACGTTTTGAAACTCAATTTAGAGTTAGACCAAATCTCGGGAGTCTAACTTCTTATAAGCCGCATTTTAACAAGTAGGAGGATATTCTTTTCAGGAAAAAGTAGGGAATAAGATACTTTTATGTCTTTAAAAACTTGCCAAATTCTTGCAAGAAGCGCTATTTTTCTGGTTCTGTCGAAAACAATCAAATTTTTCAAACCGGCTTGGGTTTTACCTCTTTGAAATCCAGATTGATAACTTCAAAACAAGAGGAAAAATTTCCTTTATTTATTCTCATCATACTATGGAATTCTCGGAAAAATTACCTAAATCGGATTCGCTGTATCAACCCTCTCCTCGTCGGGGTAAACATAAAATTTATATTGGGATGGCACCCGGGGTTGGCAAAACCTTCCGAATGCTGGAAGAAGCTTTTGCACTCAAACAGGAAGGGATTGATGTGGTAGTTGGACTGTTAGAAACTCATGGACGTCGAGAAACCGCCGAAAAAGCAGAAGGATTGGAAATTATCCCGCGCCAACAAATCCAACGGGGCGGCATTGTTTTGACGGAAATGGATGTGGAGGCGATTTTAGCCCGTTCTCCTCAATTAGTCTTAGTTGATGAACTGGCTCATACTAACATTCCCGGTTCTCTGCGAGAAAAACGCTATCAAGATGTGGAATTTATTTTAGAGGCGGGAATTGATGTTTATTCTACGGTTAATATTCAGCATCTTGAAAGTCTCAATGATTTAGTGGCGAGAATCACGGGAGTTGTGGTGCGAGAGCGGATTCCCGATCGCCTGTTAGAAGAAGCTTCGGAGGTGCTGGTGCTGGATATCACTCCAGAAACCCTAGAAGAACGATTGCGCGAGGGCAAAATCTATGCTCCTGCTAAAATCCAACAATCCCTCGCTAATTTTTTCCAACGCCGTAATTTAGTTGCATTGAGAGAATTAGCCTTAAGAGAAGTCGCTGATAATATAGAAGAAACTGAATTATCTGGAACGTCTCATGGATTAATTTGTAGTATCCAAGAGCGGGTATTAGTCTGTGTTTCTACTTATCCCAAATCTTTATTATTAATTCGGCGGGGGGGGAGACTAGCTAATTATATGAATGCGTCATTTTATGTAATGTTTGTCTCATCCCCGGACCGATTTTTAACGAAAGAGGAAAGTCTACATATTGAAACTTGTGAAAAGCTGTGTGAAGAATTTGGCGGTGAATTTATCCGAGTAGAGAGCCGGGATATTACAGAAGCAATTTCTAAGATTGCTTCTCAATATCGGATTACCCAAATTGTGTTAGGAGAAACTCGGCGATCGCGATGGGATTTATTGTGGCGGGGTTCCATTGTACAACAGTTGATGCGATCGCTTCCCCAGATTGATTTACATATCATTGCCAACAGCACTAAAGAGACCTAACACCCACGGCTTGCTAGGGATTTCTCATCGGATTTAGAACAGCCATATCCCAGAAGAATTAGATATTAGATATAGAATGAGGCCCTAAGCATCCCAAATCTGGGATTCTTCGGTAAACAGGCACACCCTCAAGGCTGGAGGCTCACAGGAAGGAACCTAGAACTGGGTGGGCCTTGAGTTAGGAGTAACTCACCGAAACCTTAAAAATTTTAAGTCATTGAGCTATAGCAGACCCTTTCCAGTTAAAATGACCTACTGCAACAAGTCTGCCCGGTAAACCGATGAGAGCGAGATTGCCCTGCGATCGCGAAGCGTCTCGGAACGACAATCGCCACCTCCCTCGGACCTGACAAGACCTGTTGCCCCCGGAAACTCCCCGGTAAGAGGAGACTGCTGTTGTTTGTTGCCACCTAAACGCTGACCATGCCCAAGGTTCTTGTCTCCGATCCCATAGACCAAGCTGGACTGGATATCCTCTCTCAAGTTGCCCAAGTTGACGTCAAAACAGGGCTATCCAACGAAGAATTAGTTCAGATTATCCCCGAATACGACGCCCTGATGATTCGTTCGGGGACCCGCGTCACCCCAGAAATTATCGAAGCCGGTAACCAACTTAAAATTATTGGTCGTGCCGGAGTCGGTGTGGATAACGTTGATGTTCCCTCCGCTACCCGTAAAGGGATCGTCGTGGTGAACTCCCCGGAAGGAAACACGATCGCTGCGGCGGAACACGCCCTAGCGATGATGCTCTCCCTTTCTCGCTACATTCCTGATGCCAACCAGTCGGTTAAAAATGGCAAATGGGACCGCAAAAGCTATGTCGGTGCAGAGGTCTACAAAAAGACCCTCGGCATTGTGGGATTAGGGAAAATTGGCTCCCATGTGGCGGCAGCGGCGAAAGCAATGGGGATGAAGTTACTCGCTTATGATCCCTTTATTTCCATTGAACGGGCGGATCATCTCGGATGCCGATTAGTCGATATGGATTTACTGTTTCGGGAGTCGGACTACATCACTCTGCATATTCCGAAAACCCCAGAAACAGCTAATTTAATTAATGCTGAAGCCATTGCCAAGATGAAACCTACGGTGCGGATTATCAACTGCGCCAGAGGGGGCATTATTGATGAAGCGGCTTTAGCTGAGGCATTGAGAGAGGGACGAATTGGGGGGGCTGCCCTGGATGTTTATGAAAATGAACCCCTAGAAGCAGATTCTCCTTTGCGCAGTCTGGGGAAAGAAGCAATTCTGACGCCGCACTTAGGGGCTTCTACGGCAGAAGCGCAAATCAATGTGGCGATCGATGTTGCGGAACAAATTAGAGACGTTCTTCTCGGGTTACCAGCGCGATCGGCGGTGAATATCCCCGGTTTGTACCCCGATGCTTTGGAAAAACTCCGCCCTTACTTGCAACTGGCAGAAAACCTGGGTAATTTGGTGGGTCAGTTGGCTGGGGGTCGCGTCGAGTTGCTGAATGTCCGTCTCCAAGGCGAGTTGGCGGATAATAACAGTCAACCAATTGTGGTGGCAGCCCTCAAAGGGTTACTCTCTCAAGCATTACGGGAACGGGTCAACTATGTGAATGCCAGCATTGAAGCGAAAGAACGAGGCATTCGCATTATTGAAACTCGGGATGCTTCCATTCGGGACTATACGGGTTCTCTGCACCTAGAAGCTAAGGGGGCCCTGGGGGACCACTCGGTGACAGGTGCGCTGTTGGGAGATGGGGAAATTCGGATTACGGATATCGATGAGTTTCCTATTAATGTCCCCCCGACTCACCATATGTTGTTTACCCGTCACCGGGATATGCCGGGAATTATTGGCAAAATTGGCTCTCTGTTGGGCAGTTTTAATGTCAATATTGCCAGTATGCAGGTGGGTCGCAAAATCGTGCGTGGGGATGCGGTGATGGTGTTGAGCCTGGATGACCCCCTTCCGGAAGGGATTTTAGCAGAAATTATGAAGGTTCCAGGTATTCGGGATGCCTATACGGTAATGTTATAGGAGGAAAAGTTTCCTGAAGGCAGAAGACGGGTTTTAGGTGTCAGGGTCAGCCCGATCGCAGACCGGATCAAAGGTGTCTTTTGAATCCCGAATCCGTGAAATGGAACCGTGATTCACTGGGGGATAGAACCCGGGAACCGTTGATGTCTGCAAGGGTTTGACCCTGATCCGGTGCGATCGCCCGCCCATCTGCTCTGCTCCAAGGACAAGACAGCAATCGCAAATCAGGACTCTGAACTCACGGGCTATGGCTAACAACTGGTGGGAAATACAAGTGCTCTGCGATCCCGCGTTAGAAGATTTGGTCTTCTTACGGGTGGAAAATTTTGGCTGTCGCGGTACTGCCAGTGAGATGAAAGGTCATTCCTGTTTGATTTCAGCTTATCTGCCCCAGGAACGGGCGCATTTATTGGATTTGGCGGCCCTATCTTTGCTGTTTCGTCAAGATGCTCTATGTGTCAATCTGCCGATTCCCGCAGTCCAGTGGAATCTAATTGAGGAGGAGGATTGGTCCAGTAGCTGGAAGCAACACTGGCATCCTGAAGAAATTGGCGATCGCTTTGTGGTTAACCCCGCATGGCTGCCCATTCCTGAAACCGATCGCCTAGTCTTACAATTAGATCCCGGTGTTGCTTTCGGGACAGGCGCTCATCCCACCACCCAACTCTGTCTGGAAGCCCTGGAAATGCGCCTGGGATACGAAGAAACTCACGCCACAATCGCAGATATTGGCTGTGGTTCGGGGATTTTATCCATTGGCGCAATTTTACTCGGTGCCAAGCAGGTTTATGCGGTGGATACCGACCCTCTAGCGGTGAAATCGACTTTACGCAATCGAGAATTAAATCAGATTGATGAGTCACTTTTACAGGCTCAATTGGGCAGTATTGAGATGATTAAACAACTCAGTGAGGAACCCGTTGATGGGATTGTTTGTAATATCCTCGCTGAAGTGATTATTGATTTAATTCCCCAAATGGATGCGATTTCTAAACCCAGCACTTGGGGGATTATTAGTGGGGTTTTATTAGACCAAGCCAAACCTGTAGCGGATACTCTTGAACAATATGGGTGGGTTGTGGCAACCCTTTGGCGGCGCAAAGATTGGTGTTGTTTCACTATTCGCCGCAACTAATCTTTGCTGTAATTCTGGACTAGGGGACGCGCGTAAATATAAAAATAGGCGATCGCCGATAATCCGGCGATCGTTACCAGGAGTCCTTTCCCGATTTCCGAAGCAACCCCGGAAAAACTGACTGCTGTTGCTACCCACACCGCCAGCACTTCTACCCCAGCGACAATTCTGCCATAATGCTGCGGATCCCAATAGGAAATCGGACTAATCAGGCGATAATCAATCAAGGGGAAAAAGTGCCGGTGAGCATCATCATGATGCA
>CBFGOM010000203.1:0-11282 GCA_965650385.1 uncultured Oscillatoriaceae bacterium | reverse complement strand
GTTTTCCTGAAGCAACGTTTGCAGTTGTTGGTTTTCTCGTTCGAGGCGATCGCGCTGCGCTTGGAGTGCATGAATCAGGGCCGTGGCCTTATCTGCTTCCTTGAGTTGCGCGGTGAGGTCTTTGACTTGCCGTTCGAGTTCGAGTAGGCGGTCCGACTGTTGGGATTGCGGAACCACCGGCGCGAGTTTTTGCATCATACCCAGGGCTTTTTGGAGGTGGTGATGCCTGGGTAGTATTACATTAGACGAGTTTCCGGCCTCCCCTTGGGCCAAATTCTGGACGCAGGCCCGAAATTCTTGGGAAGCCGTGGCATCCAATCCTAACCCACGCTCTATCCATTGGAGTTGCGCTTCCGGAACCACTTCGCCGGGGTCCCCACAGTTGGCAAGGAAAGCAGTAATCGCCGGGTTAGTTTTGCGTTTGGGTTGGGGTTTGATGAGTTTGGAGATGTTCCAGTCGGTCAAGGTTTGCACTGCTTCAATCAAATGGTCGGTGAGGACCACCGGCTCTGCGGCGTCCGGTTGGGACATTTGGGCGAGACGTTGGGCCTCCGCTTGCAGGGTCGCTAAACTTTCCTCATCCATCTCGCAGGAAGCATACGAAATCAAGCGCCAGTCGGCAAGGGTGGCGGGCTGCCCTAACGTAATCGTTTTCTGGGTCTGACGGATGCTGGCGACCGTCTGTTTGCCTGCTTTTAGCAATTTTACGAGTAAATGCTCATCGCCAATTTTGGTAAGTTCTTTGACAGCGCTGACACTCCAGGACTGGACCGAGTTGAGGATGAGCTTCTGGATGCGCTGACGTTGGTTGTCAAACCACTGGGAAATTTGGATGAGCGACCGGGCCATCCAAGTGGAACCCCCAAAGTCTGACGATTCTAGCCACTCTTCAAACCTTTGAGAGCCTTCGGTCGAGCCATTTTCTTCGCAAAGTTCTTGGAGAATTTGGCGGAAGCTGCGCCCAATCTCTATGCCCCTAACGAAGGTGTGTTGAACAAAACCAAAAAATTGCTGTAAAGTTTCCTGGGCCTGGGTTTGGAGTTCCGGGGAACCAAAAGTGCTGTAGTCGTACTCTAAACGGAGATTGAGCGGACTGGGGCTAAACGGAAACCGTCTACCTATAGACTTCTGTAGGCTATTCATGATATTTTGTAGTTACTTTTTATTTTTTGTCCAGGCGAGGTGGTACTCGCCTTTTTTGTAGTTTAAACTAGATATGTACTTGTTTACGCATCTTCATTGTGAAGAATTGTAAAGAATTGGTCGAGGGAATCAACCTCAAAGAAATCAAGCAGTTTTTCCAAGCTGGCCTTATCGATTCGACTAAAGCGGTTGTTCTGTAAGGCCCGAACTGTGATGGGACTCAATCCGGTTTCTCTTTTTAAGTCAAGTTGGGTGAGTCCTTTGCTGGCCATAAATTGGTCTAGGTTGCATTTGATCTCTCTTCCCACTGGTTAATCCTTTTGGATGGTTTTGGATTTTAGCTATCTAACTATCTAGGATAGTAGATTAGACCCATCCCACTAAGGGCTTTTCCTTGAAGAAGGCGATCGCGCCGGTGGCCGAGTTGGTTACTTTTAGCCTTCCTTAGAGCCGGTAAACTTTCTTTGCTAGAATAAAGATAACATTTATCGCAATACTAGCAATTGCTACTATTGTAAATTTTCTTGAAGCCGCAAGGTTCAAGAACCAGAAAGCTAAGATGGTGAGCAGAACACCCTTTTCTTCAATGTCAACTCCAAAAAAACACAAACGTCTCAATCTTGTACTGCCCGAGTGGATTCACCGAGGGCTTAAGCGCCTGGTGGCTGATGAAGGTGTCACGATCCAATCATGGATAGAAGAAACCATCAAATCGGCGGTCCTGGAGGGTGGATATGCAACCCCTCCCCTCAACTACTACACTCTGCCTGCTTTAGTTCTTGACAACTATAAAGTTTTACAAGAAGAAACCACGATTACAGAGTCTCGACTGGAGGCGATCGCCGCTGGGGCAGTTGCCTCTGAAGCTGATCTGGTCCGAATTGCCAGGGCACTAGATTTAGAGGAAGAATTTGTCATAGGTCTTGCTCAAAAAGAAGCAAACGGCGGGTTAGCCAAGGCCAGCTAATGTTTTTGGAATGCGGTAGAGGAAGTCCGAATCCCCTGGGGGCGATCACAGTTTTGAAAGAGGGACGGAACCTCATCCTTCAGCAACTTGGCGCGATCGCACCCAGGAAAGATAGAACCAACCAAGGGGTGAAAAGCTTTATCTGCAATGCTTTTGAGATGAGTCATGGTAAGATGATGTCGCTAGTGTTGACTTTTAGACGGCAGGTGGCATGGCCCTCTGATTTACTGCGGATCACTGTTCCCTTGGTAAACCCAATCGTAGATGTCTTGATTTGAATCACCTCTTTAATTTGGAAAATTAGGATTTTATTTCCCACTTTTTCCAAGTATATCCAAGAGGGAACTGATTTTCTGTAAAGTTTTGTTAATTTTTACTGGGTCTAACGATTATTTGTGGCGAAGCGTGTTGATATCGAGCGGCAACTGAACCTAATCAAGTATTTGCGTCAGCGAGTTCCCAAACTGTCTCATCAAGGAATCGCTGATTACATCAATATGGGAGTCGAAGGTAAAGGGGTTACGGGGGAGGCCGTGCGCCGGTGGGCCACAGGACAGTCCCGTATTGGCAAGCAGTACGCTCGGCTGCTTGCGGATCAGATGGGTTGTTCCTATGAGGACCTGTGGGACTATTTGATTGCGGAAACTGATGCGGAAGCGTTTCTGGCGACAATTTCTCCCATTGAAGGGTCAACGACTTTTGGGTCGCCAGCTACAGAGCAAGAAGCAGAGCATCGACTTGAACAAATAATCAACTGGTTGCCCACCCTAACGTATCGCGGATGGATGGAAATTTGGCAGCGACTACAAGAAATGATGTTTGAGCGACTCCTGCAACTGGAGCAGCCGACTCAACCTCAATTCCAAGAAAGCTGCTTATTTGCCGAACTCGAAAAATTTCGGATTCGTCAGAATTGGACCATGCCCCAATATATAGATTGGCTGGTATCTCAGCAGTTTTCCCCCAAGGCAGCTTGCCGGATAGCCGTGGGCGATCGCATTCCTACAGATGAAGAGTTGACTCATTTGAAGCTACCGGAATCCGAAGATAGCAGTAGGTTTGTGGATTATGAAGAGTTGTTAAGGCTGCGCGATTCTCCAACCGGACCCATCCCCTCAGAATGCGATCGGTCTTTTGTTTAGATTTGACCGATCGCCTTAAACAGCCGAGCCATTTTTGAACGCTCAGTTCGGCGGCGCTGAGTGACCGATCGCCCCGAAGGAATGGGCCATCTTTTCCTTTGGCAATAGGACCACTTTCAGGTTTGGGGGCAGTTGGGGAAAGCGGTTTAGTCAAGTGGTCGGTTTGCTGGCAGTTGCCCGATCTCCTGAAACGACGGGGCTACTCTTTTCCAGTTCGTTACTGGCTGGCCGATCACCTCAAATAAAAGGGCCATTTTTCCTGGAGATTAAGGGATTTGTCCGAAAAAACCCGGGTCAAAATTTTTTCCGTTGAGGGTTTCGGCGCGGGCAAAATTTTAGGCTGAAACAGCCTGGGTTGCCGGTTGTCTCTGGTCAGGGAGATCGGCTCAAGGATTAAATTGTTTGTCCAACTGCTACACAATTTTCAAGTGCTCATTTTGAACAATTGAAAAACGAGCGCCCCCATCAGAGAGTTTATTGAGTTTATCCCGGTCCCTCGCAGGTAGGCGATCACATCAAAGGAAGGAGCCATTTTCTGCTCAGTTCGTTCCTGGCTGGCCGATCTCCCCGAAGGAATGAGCTATCTTCTTCCTCGGCAATATGACCGCTTTTGGATTTGAGGGCTAAACATCCTAATTTTCGGGAATTTCTAGCGTTTCCCTTCCGTATTTACTTTTACAATACATTTCATCCTGCGGAATCTCGGATTTAACTGATGAGCGCCAATAGATCCTTCAGTTCTTAGGGGCCTACTGCCCGAAATATTATTGACTGAGGTGATTCAACCTGCGGAATGTGGGATCCAAGCCTGAGAGTTTTGGGAGTGCGAATATCTTGCTCGCTATTTTTTACAAATCAGTTAGAGTTGCTACATACCTTCCAATCGAAGGAAATCTATTCTATCGGAGCGTCCACCACCAACAATAGTTCTCCCATCAGAAGAAATAGCACAGGCATTTAATTCCCCCTCACTGTTAAAGGTTGCAATCTCCTGACCACTCTCTAAATTCCAAACTTTAAGGGTTTGATCCCATGACCCTGAAACGGCAAATCGCCCATCTGGTGTAATGGCTACTGCCCATACCCAGTAGTTATGACCAATCAGAGTATTTAGTTCAACTCCCCTATCGATATCCCAAACTTTAAGAGTCAGGTCACTTGATGTTGAAACTGCCAGTTTTCCATCAGGAGTAATGGCAACCGCATTTACCCAGTTGGTATGGCCACTAAGAGTATGCAATTCAGTTCCACTATTTAAATCCCAGACTTTGAGGGTTTTATCCCGTGAAGCAGAAACAGCCAGTCGTTCATCAGGAGTAATAGCGATTGCAGATACAGCAGAATGTCCTTGGAGAATATGAATTTCGGTTCCACTCTGTAAATTCCAGAACCTAAGACTGTTATCAGGACATTCAGAAATAACATTTTGACCATCAGCAGTAATAGCAATTATTTTCCCTAAATCCTGCCCCGTAATAGTATGGAGTTCTTTTCCACTCTGCAAATTCCATATTTTGATAGTTTTATTTGAAGCAGAAATAACCTGTTGTTTGTCCGGAGTGATAACCACTGTTTTTACAGGATTTTTATGTCCAGTTAAAGTAAGTAATTCACTTCCAGTGGGCAAACCCCATATTTTGAGAGTACGGTCATCTGAAGCAGAAACAGCTAATTGTCCATCGGAACTAATTGCGACTGCATTTATCCAGTCCTTATGCCCGATTGGAACAACGTCTTCAGCATCTAAATTCCAAATTTTTATGGTATTATCAGACGATGCTGAAACCATCAATTTTCCATCAGGGGTAATGGCTACTGCATTCACCGTTAAGGTATGTCCGGAAAAAGTTCGGATTTCTTGTCCTGTGTGTAAATCGTAAACTTTAATACGAGAATTATTTAAACCACAAATAGCTAATCTTCCATTCGGAGTAATAGCTATGGCGTAAAAACGGTTAGTATTTTCTAAACCAATAGGTATTTCGGTTGCACTACTTAAATCCCAGATTTTTAGGGTATCATCATCAGAAATAGAAACTGCCAACTTACCGTCAGGAGTAATAGCGATTGCCCGTACCGCGCGATTGTGTCCAATGAGGATACTCACTTCATTTCCGCTATGCAAATCCCAAATCCTGATGCTTTTATCCCCTGCACAAGAAATAGCCAGTTGTCCATCAGGGGTGATGGCAACTGCTGCCACCCCCCCCGTATGTCCGATGAGGGTACGCACTTCGTCTCCACTATTCAAGTCCCAAACTTTAAGGGTTTTATCCCCTGAAGCGGATACGATAAGTTGACCATCGGAAGAGATGGCGACTGCGTTGACGCTACTATCATGTCCTACTAGAGTACGCAGTTCAGTTTTACTGTGTAGATCCCAGACTTTGAGAGTGCAATCACCTGAAGCAGAAACAGCTATTTTTCCATCTGGAGCGATCGCAATCCCATTGATCCTGTTATCATGACCAGTCAGGGTAGACAACTTAACTCCGGTATGTAAATCCCAAACTTTAAGAGTGCAATCATCTGAACCTGAAACAGCTATTTTTCCATCTGGAGTAATAGCAACTGCTTGTACCCAGTCTCGATGCCCACTTAAGGTACGAAGCAATGGTCCTCCTGGTGGTGTCAGATTAGATGCCAACGGGCGCAGCCAGGGATATTCCAATGCCTGTGTTTGAACAAGTATCGTTTGAATTTCAGGTCTTTTGAAGGACTGCAAACGACCCCAAAGTTGTCCCGCCAGTTGCGCTGGGTCACAAGCTAAAACATTTGCTGCTAAATCAATTGCACTTTGAATTAATTTTAGGCTTTCCTTTATTTGTGGATGGATTTGGATATCTGAATGTAAAGCCAGTTCATAGTCCTCAATCAAGGCTTGTGGCCTCAAGCTAAGAATTTTATATTGAAGAAACTCATACTAAGTCAATAAATCAACCAGATCTTTTTGATTGTTGGAGTTAACTAAGTGATATGGCAAATTTAAAACGTATTCCTCATCTTCTGATGATAACCTATCAACCTCATTCTCATTATTGCCACGACGATTATCCCACTTTAGCAGTTCTTTGTCACTTATTAGTCGATGAATCCCTGGAATTGTTAATCCAGTTGTCTCTAAAATGTCCTTATGATGAAGAAAATCACGAAAACTTTGATGATATACTCTATAGTATTTTTGATTATCTTTAAGTGATTCGTGTAAAACCTGCTTCCACTCATTCAACACAGATTGAACTACAGGAGTATCCTCACCAGAAAAATTACAAATTTGCTGACAAGAAACCGGCTCTTTTACCTCTCCTAAAATGTAAATAATTTTAATTTTGGCATCGGGTAATGGATTAGCTTTCATCCCCATGCGTTGCCAGTGAAAATTATAGTAACCCTCTAGACCTTGAGGGAATTTTTCAAGAGTTAAATCTTTATAAAATCCTTTTTCAATATCTAACAGGACATAGCGTAAATACATGAAGTTATTTTCACTTTTATTTATGATTTTATCAATAAATACAGAAACTTTTTCTTGGCGTTCATCAATCTTTTGGCGCAGATCCTCACTGCCATCAACCCGATTTTGGATATATAGACGCACATCCCGCTGGCTATCAATCTGATAGTCCAACAAACTGATAATTTTCACAGGTGCGTAGGTTATAAACGGCACATCTACATCCCGTCGCCTAGTCATTACGAAATATACCCCCTCGGGCAAGTGAGGTGGCAAATATAAAATATTCGCATCTCTGTAACTACCGGAGTCAACGTCATCTAAAGCATCAATTGCAATCACTACAGGCTTACCATTCCTCCTTTGAGCTACTTCATCCAAAAGTTGCCCTAAAAATTCTCCATCTTGTGTTGCATTCGATGGTAAAGGGTCATAAGGAAGTTGGTAACGTTCAACGAGTTGCTTGCAGACACTTTCCAAGAATTGGTCGGCGCGATTGGGTCCTTGCAGTTGGAAGTTAAAATGAGCGATGCACCCAGTATCTTGCACGTACTTTGCCAAAATGGCACTTTTACCCTGCCCGGGGTCTCCAATAATAGTAAAGTATCCCTTTTTATTTTCTTGTATGAAGGCTTGTATGGCATCAAACACGTACTCGCGTCCCACGAAACCTTCTGTTTTCGCTTGGATGAATGACTGAAACTGACTGAGAATAGTGGATGGTTTCTGGATACCGTGGATGAGGGGTTGCATGGCCTCATCGTTAAGTTCTAAGTAAGTGCGATCACCAATCTGACTATCCTTTGCTTCACTAATGTCGGCCTTGTCTTTGTCAATCCATGTTTCAGTCTGCCAATCTCTAGCCAACTGTCGCTGACGCAGAACAGCCACATCCTCATCTGTTATCTCATTTTCCAGTGATTCGGCCACATCAACATACACCCCTCCTAACCCCCTCAATACTTGAGCCGTCACTCTAGCAAATGCCATCATATTTTCAGCAATTTCCTCCTCCTCAGCCTGACGAGGATTTTTCAAAATTGCCCCAAACTCTTTTAGAGAGAACCCCAGTTTTTTCGCCACATGGTTCGAGACTACATCAATTACTATAAAGACATAATTTGAAGGGACTGACTCTAGCAATAACTCCCGAATGCCCTCCATAAAATCATATTGAACATAGTCTGGATTCGTGTCTGCTTTAACTTCTGATAACGGCTTCAACAATCCCCCTAAAAAAACCTCAGCTACATTAAACTGCCGAGAATCTGGCAACAAAGTCTCCTGGATTAACCGCACAATGGGTAAGGTAATTACTGGAGCCGAAGCCAATAACCCCGCCAATTTTCGTGCCATAGGAGAAGCCGTCACCCGAAACTCTTGAACCCGACGCTTCGCACTCGAATCCCCTCCGATATCCAATGATGGCGATTCTGATGCAAACGCAATATCATCCAAATCGAAGAAATATCCCGCAACCGAAACGCTTCCCTTTCCAGCTAATACTTGCGCCCAAGTCAAAACCCGTTCTGGTTCTAAGCTAAAAACGGGAACCTTAACCCCTTGTTCTTCATCCAGTTCATCCCAGAAAGCCAAGGATTCCATCATTAAGGTCTGATTAAAATCTCCTGGATGGAGTCCTCGCAACCGCACTTCAGTAGCCTGGGCTAATCCAGTTCTTTTCCACATCCATTTTGGCAACATTTGCACAATCGCCATTGACCCATGTTTAGCCCAAATTTTTAAGATAGGGGGGAGTGTTCCATTCCGCCAGACGGAGGAAACACAATCAGTAGCTAATAACACTAAACGTCGCCCACTTGGGTCAATGAGCTCTTTGGGACTTCGGAGAGATTGACTCTTGGCTGTTATCCCTATCCCCCGACGAATTTGGATGTTTTCCGGGTCATTGGTCATTAATCCCCAAACTCGGACATTTCGGAAAATCCCATAATTTTTTAATAGTTTTTCTACTTCTTTTAGAGTCGCTCTCCAAATTTGCATGGAAATCGACTCATCCACGACTAAATCCAAGTCCAACCAAGGTTCTAACGTGGGTTTTAAGATAGGTATCCAAATATTTTTTTCAGCAATTAGTTGGGCAGTCGCCACTTCATCTAAAATTTGTCTTTTTTGATGAGATGCAACGCGACGCATGAGGGGCTTTAAGGCTCGCGCTAGGGTTAAAGGTTCTCGTAGAGCGTAAGCATCGGGTACTTTTATGCTTAAACCTGCGGTTTTGGAGGATTGTTGCTCATTGCGGGCGTAAATTTCAGCTTTTTGTTCCTGTTTTGGCTCCGGAATGTGGCGTTCTGCTAACTGTTCTCGGGGTGAAGGGAAATCCGGTGACTCCTGTTTCTGGGATGCTGGCGCAGAGGAGGTGGGTTCATGAGGAGATGACGGGGAATCTGGCAGTTTTCGGGGTTCCGGAGGAAGCTCATTTTGGGAAATTGGCGAATCGGGGGAATCTGAAGTGATTTGCAAAGCAAGCCAAAGGGTATCAGCAATGTCTTCTGCTGACAAATTGAGTTCTTGACTGAAGCCTTGAATTAATCCCTCAATCATCGGTCCTCTGCACTGGTTAGGTATTTCATTAATACATTAATCAACTCTTTTTCTTCAGTGGGTTCCGGTGGAGACTCGCGAGTGACCATGTACACCGCGTTTAAGAGTTGGTCAGTGGCGATATCACCATTTTCTCTTAGGCCCTTAAATTTCTTAACCAGTTGTTCAATTTTTTCTCGATTTTTAGTTATATTATCGGCTTCTAAATGGGCAGATACAATTTTAAGAAGGGCTTGTGAATCGGGACTATAGGGCATATTTAGCCTTAAACATCGGCGCAGGAAAGCTGGGGGAAAGTCTCGTTCTCCATTATTTGTCAAAATGATAAAAGGGAAATTTCGACAACAGACTTTTCCTGCGACGACGGGGACATCTATGCCATCATAGGTGCGGACTTGGATTTGGTTGTCTTCCTGAGCAATGCGAGAGAGTTCGGGAATCTCAAATTCCCCTTCTTCAAATAGATTGAGGAGGTCATTGGGGAGGTTGATATCGCTTTTGTCGATTTCGTCAATCAGCAAAACTCGGGGACGTTTAGTCGGGAGAAGGGCGGTTCCCAGGGGGCCAAGTTGAATATAACGACCGATATTTTTACTTTGCTCCTCCATTTGCACATCTTGAAGACGGGCGATCGCATCATAACGATAGAGTCCATCTTGTAGAGTTGAGCGCGCGGTGATGTACCAGGGAAGGACCGGGCCTAGTTTTAATTCATAAGCCACCGCATAAGCTAAGGAGGTTTTTCCTGTTCCCGGTTTTCCAGTGACTAACAATGGTCTCCTTAAATATAAAGCCGCATTGACCATATTAATGACATTATTACGGTCATCTTCCTGATTGGAATGGACCCGAAAGGTTTCCCCCCGCTGCTCATCTCTCCTATTCGGTTCTAAATTTTGATAAAATTTTTGCCAGCGGCTTTCAGTATCCTGTACCAGTTCATCACTGACTCCAGTAAATTTCCGCCAATTGGGGGGATCTGGTAAACGAATAATTTCATCGTGGGGTTCACGGTTTCCTTGAAAAATTTTCCAATTTGTCATAGGGTTATCTCTCAGTTATTTTCCGGGGGGCCTCAAAGGGATATTAACATCAGGGGGGATCCGATAGGGGTCTTCCCATAACAAGGATAAGTGCAATCCTATATGGTCATCGTTTTCAGCATCAGCTTCTTTTCTGAGTCTATGAATGGACTCTGATAATTGTCCGAGGGGCTGGGAACAAAGGAGTTGATCTATGATAGCACCGGCGTTGGGGTTGGGGTGATCGCATCTTGTCCAAATAGCAATCGGTGTCGCCGAGCGTAAAATAGCTGTGAATAGGTCATTCAGTTTTGCTTGAGCGGGCGAACAAACAAGTTTTAAGCCGATTTTATTTTCTAAATTCAACTTGATTTTTTTCCAGTTAATATTTTCGAGTTCTTCTAAAGTTTCAAATAAGTCTAAGCTAGGATTTTGGTTGAGCAACATCATCACCCTATTCCACTGTTGTTGCCAAAGATTTTTATATTTTTTGCGATAGGTGGGGTCTAAACGTTCTTGGGATCGCAATCTGATAGGATAGTCAACTCCAAAACAAATATCGTCGTCTGTCTTGTCAAAGGTTATTTTCCATCGGTCAACTGCGGTCAACATCAAATTCTTGGGTAAAAATACTTCCAGAGTTAATCGGCAAGTTTTATCCTCTAGAAAGTCTAGTGCTTTGTCTAAAAATCGATTTAATTGCTGTTCAACTTCATGAATTCTACAATTTACTCCGGATTGATAGTCCTCATTTTCTAAAAGATTTTTAAACCCTTCTAAATTGCCGTTAGCAATGGCTCGATTATCCTCAATTAACCAAGCATTTATTAAAAACTTAGTCGGATCTTCTTCTGGGTGAATAGTTACCATTAAATAAGATTCTAGTTCTATCGTTTGAGGTATATCTTGCTGATTTCCCGGATATTCAGGTGGCGACTCAACTTTTTGAAGAGTCAATTTTATTAAATCATCTTTAATTTCTTGAGGAA
>CBFGOM010000202.1:0-11338 GCA_965650385.1 uncultured Oscillatoriaceae bacterium | reverse complement strand
TGGCTTACTTATGGCTAATTTGTTTGTGACCTTTGAAGCTCGGATTCCGTATAAAGCATCTTTTCTCCTATCGGCATTCAATTTTTTATCATTCGTTCGGCGCTATTGCTTGATTTCCCGCGCCTAACCCGAGGCTTTAACCATTAGCCTACAGTCCGCCCAGGATTCAACTGACAAGCTTTTCCAGCGGATAGGCTCTATCATAGATGACAAGAAATTGCTATTTCTTAACAAATATTAAAGATTTAAAAAACTATGGCTTCTATGACCCTCTTAAGCGACCTGCCCAAACTGCTAATTCAGCCCAATGACCCGGACACTGGAACCTGTCTGGTGAACTTAGGATTTCAGCCCGTTCCAGCGGTCCCCCTGCTGCTGTATCGCATCGTGACCCGAAGTCAACTCAAAGAAATCTTCTGGCAGTTGAGCAACCAACTTGGAGAGATGGCTCAAAGTGCCTCCCGCTTCTGTGTCACGCAAATCTCCTTAGACTCAAGTCATCTGCTTTTGGAATTTCTGAAAGCACAGCCGCTGATTTCCGTGACCAACTCTATCAAGTATGCGTGGTTTTTACGACTGCTGCTGCAACAAGGACTATTTTTCAAATATCAACCCATTTTTTGCCTGAAATCGGGTCAGATCACTGCTTATGAATGTCTGGCGCGCGCCTTGGGTGATTCGGGACACTGCTACAGTGGCGGAATGTTAATTGAGGCGGCGATCGCTACGAATTTATCCCAAGAATTCGATGAACTGGCGCGGACAACTTGTATTGAATCGATTGCCGAGTTTAAAAGCGATCGCCAGTTTTTTGTTAATCTTTTACCCAATGCCATTATTCAAAATCCTGACTCAATCGAACAGAATTTACAACAAATTCTGGACCTAGGATTACAACCTAAACAAATTATTTTTGAATTAACTGAAGTGGAAGTTTTAGCGCAAAGCGAAAGACTTCCACAGATTATTGAACGGATGCGCGCCTGGGGATTTGGAATTGCGGTGGATGATCTGTGCGGTTGCGTGTCGGTGGATCACTATGCAATGGAGCTTAAACCCGACATTGTGAAATTAGACCGCCGTTTAATCCAGGGCTGTAGCCAGTTCAGTCTCAAACAAACTTTAATCAAAAGTGTCCTAGAGTCGGCTCACTCCGAGGGAATTCTCGTTTTAGCTGAAGGCTTAGAAACTCTGCCCGATATTCAATTTTGTCAGGAGTTGGGGGTAGATTTTGGACAGGGATTTGGTTTAGCTCGTCCGGAGGTACAACTGCAACAACAGCCCTTTGAGCGCTGGGATTTGATGATGTCTAAAGCCTCTTAGGGAAGCTGCGATCGCGGTTTTATAAAAGCCCAGCTTATACAGCATGAAAACCCGGTTAAGGTTGTGGTAACCCAATTTTTTAGCATGAGTTCTACCCACACAAAAAAGAACCGCGATCACAACCGATGCGATCGCGGAAACATTTGAAGAAAAACAATCCATTGGATTTTCCCCCTCTAACCCGTCACCTAAATGCAGATTTCGTGGGAAATTCCAGTGAATTAGGAGTTGCTGGCTTGAGCTGCCAACATTTGTTTGAGCTTTTCTAATTCCCCAGCCCAACGAGGATCCGGTTGTACCGAATCCGAGTCTTGACTGCCACTGCTGCTGCTGCCGCCGCCGGTTGAGCGTTTCGACTTGTTGCCGCCGCGAGCACCGCCGCCACCGCCTCCGGTAGTCGGTTTAGCCACCTTAGCTGCGGCGGGAGTGGGGGTGGGGGTGGGGGTTGCAGTTGCCTCTCCAGTCTCCGAGGTGGCTGCGCCTTCTTGTTCCTCATCCCCTTTCCCCTTCTTGCGAGGCAATGCCTTTTCAATTTTCAAAGGGGTATCTTGGAACATATAACCGTTGAACTTTTCGATAAATTCGTCGGCTTGCTCGTCATTCTTCACTGTGACAAATCCGAACCCCCGACACTTGCCCGTCTTGCGATCGGTAATGACTTTAGTGGTCACAGAATCACCGGCTTCAGCAAAGACGTCTTGCAGTTCTTTGCGATCGACTTCTTTTGGCAGATTACCTATATAAAGACGAATCGACATTTGAGATACCTCCTATCTTTTGGAAAATCAATTAAATACAAAACCTTCTTTTTTGACTCGCTCCGTTTGTTGGGGGCTTCGTCATTAACCACTTAAAGCGAGAGCTTTCCTGTTCTGTAATTACCTTTTTATCGCACAACGGTAATTCAGAGAACAGCTTGGCTTTTATCCATCGGTTCACTGGTGCTCACCCAACCCCAGGCATACCCTATCGAAAAAAATACGCGCCAACACATTGCCTCGAACGCTTGTAACAATTCGGTGAAATTTTAGGGAGGGCATTAGATCTGTCAGGATTCCTTTCTTTTGCTTTTGATAAAACTCTGCTGTAGAAAACATATCCTCTCTCCGGGGCTTCCAAACCACCGAGGAGCATACTACCGTTCTCCTTAATACCACCTAGGTAAACTTCAAACGGCTCAAGTGTAAAGTTGATGCGTTTCTCAATATGGGCGCTCTCTTAACTCACTCTAACAGAAATGGGTGATTGTCTCCCATCCCATTACTTTTTTTTGGCCTAAATCGAGCCACTCTTTAAAATATCACAGCTTATGCAGGTGAGCTAGTAGTTGGCTCAAAATTTTTTGATTTCCCGACTATAAATTCTACCATTTGCTGATCACTGTCAAATATTTTCCTCTTCGGCAGCATATTTTGTTCGCTGTTTCAACTTTTTCTCAATCCCGAGGGAAAACCCGCTCATTTGTTGCTTCGGGTGCTGTATCCGTGGATTACAAGGTATCACCCCTGAGTTTCATCATCGGTAATTAGGTTGTCTTCGGTCTATCAAAACCTATACCCTCAAGGGCGGGGCTGTAGGGACAAAGCCAGGGGTGCGGTGTCAAAGCGAAACCCGACTGTGAACAACTGGATTGGGGACTAGAACCTTGACCCCCGGGGAAACGATGGGTTTTTTCCCAGATTATCCCGAGGATGGATGGTTGTTGTTAAGAATTGTAACAAATTCCCGACGGATTCTGAGAGCGGGCTTTCCCTTTGTCCTAAGTCCCTCCCTTAGACATCCAGTAAACGCCTAACAATACAGCGATTCCCGCCAAAATTGTAGAGGCGATCGGATGAGCGCTGGGGTGAATTTTCCCATCAGTGGTGGTGAATCGGTCCAAATCAATCCAGGGAGTCGCACCCCGCCGGAACCAGCCTACTACCGAAATAGCCTGTCCGACTAAATCGCTAGGACGCTGCTTGGACCAGGGCCAAAGATATCCAAAAACCCCTAGGGTCGAGGCGGCGTGCAACTTCACCAATCCAGTGGGGGATTGCAAAATTAAGTCCTGCGCCAGCCAATTACTGATTCCGCGCCGTCCCAGGAGTTGTCCTTCTAAATTAATGGGCAAACTATCCACGGGGATGGCATCGGGATCCGTGAGGAGGTCGGGCAAAGTGGGGTTGGTGCGGATATTTTTAGCGGTAATGTCTGGGAAGAAGGAATTGATCCGCAGAACAATCCCGAGACTGACTCCGATTAATAAAGAACCCTGGAGAATCGAGCGATCGCCCCAGACCCAATCTAAGGCCCCAAACCCCAGGTTCACGGCAACTGCGCCCAAGGTCCACAGCATCAACCCAGCGAGTAATCCCAAAGGAAGACCAAAATAGGGTGCCCCTTGTAACAACAGGCGTTTGAGTATCCTACGGGAAGGGTTCGCCGGGGCGACTGCGCCATCTTGAGCAAAATCTAACTCCGCATCTAGCTTCCAAAACCGCGCATAGAAATCCAACAAGGTGAGGCGATCGCCCAAAGGCGGGTGAGATTCCGGAACCGTCAACCATTTTTTATAGGCATTGTGGCGGTCCCACTGGAGGAGATTTTCCCAAGAATCATAGCTAGAACAACTTCCTAAGGTCATCCCTTGGATGTAGCCGACTGGTGAGAGTAAATCGAATCCTTCCAGAACAAAACTGGTGTGGCCCTGTTTCTCCACATCCTGGGCAATCCCGACTGCCATTTTTAGTAAAGCGCGGGTCAGACCATTAGGATTCCCGGTTAAAGAGACGGAGGCGCGATCGCTGTAATAAAACCGTAAGCGCGACAGGAATAAAACCGGCCAACGTAGCACCCAGTACAAGCCGTAGGCGATCGCTGAAATTACTCCGGCTGTCGCTAACATTACCTTGCCGAACCACTCCTGAGAGTCCAACCACTTATCTCCATCCCGAGATAACTGTCAATAGAGCACATAAGGAAGTTGAGAGAGTAACACCGTCAAAGACATCAGGGGAAAATCCCAATTTTCTAAATGTCCTAACTCACCGGCATAAATGGCGGCAATTTCATCATCTTCTAATTGCTCTAATAACCCTTGACTGACGACAATTCGAGCAAACTGAGGGGCAAAACCATAGGTCATGGCGATCGGGGCATCCGTGGGAATGACTCCTAGGGACAGGGCCGGTTGCTTGCGTTCCAAACTAAAGCGGGAGAGTAATTTACGCGCTTCTGGACTGTAGTTACCGAGTTTTGGCGGCGGGAGTTTTTCCATGCCATACGCAAAGCGCAAGAGCAAATCCAGCAACCAAGGCGACGCAACCAGCAAGAGAATCAGGATGCCTAATAAGGTCCAGGTTTGGTCTTGATAAAAACTTTGGATGGGTCCTAGGAGGGGAAGTTGATAGAACAGGTCATTCGCCGTTGCCAATCCCCAATGCATGAAAATCCGCAGTACCGAAAACAGGGCGATCGCACTGCCCAAATGGGCAAAGAATAGATAGGTGGGTTTGACGGGTTTGAGTTTTCGCCAGTTTTGCGCCCGTCCCGCCTGACGCCATTCCCGAGGGTGTGCAGTGGGTCCCTGGGATTCCACAGGAGTTGGGGCCCGTTCTCCCTCTTCTGATGCCATTGCCGGGGCTGTTGGAGCCTGGGGGGTTGAGGAGAATAAATAATCTACCCCGTCAGTATCAGCTTCTAAGGGGAGGACTTGAGGAGCATCCTCCCGGGGAAGCGACGGAGGTATCGGGGGCGTGGGTAGGGATGGAGTAGGAGTTAAGGGAGTAACTGTAGGCCGAGAGCTGGCCCCACTAGGACGTTTGGGGGGTAGCGGTGGCGGCAGGGGGGGTGGGTTTCTCGGGGACCGGGGCTCAGATTTAGCTTGAGCTGATTCTAGGGGGACAAATCCCGTGGGATTTCCCGGGGAGAGGGGGGAGATGATGCCCTTGGAGTGCGGGGTTTTGAGGGGGGAGGGTTGAGCGGGTCCTGACGAGGATGATGGGTCTAAGGGGACGAATCCGGTGGGGTCTCCTCCTCGGGGGGAAGGCGGATTACCGGGACGATTGACTGTTTTCGGAGTTTGGGGAGGGGCCCCGGGTGAGGGGGAAGACGATCGCCCTTGGGGAGAAGATTGATTCAACTGAGCTAGGGTCCGGACTGCCCAGTCTTTGACTTTAGGACTGTCCGATTCGGTCAAGGTTTGACATAAGGCGATCGCCTTAGATGGCGCACGGTTCCCTTTGTAGGCCATCACCAGCCCCATTGTCGCCCGATTAACAGTGGGTTGATGAATTTCTTCGGCGCACACCTTTTCTAAAATGGCGATCGCCAATTCATAATCCTTTTTTTTGAGTGCCGCCAACCCTGTTTGGAGATCCGAGTGTTCCATAGCCATCGATTCGCAATTGGTAGATGAACCAACGAGGTTCAAGAAGAACGAGATCGTCAGAATTGAGAAGGTGGGGGAGTGTTCAGTCTCGATTCTTAAATGCTCTATCGCTAGTTTAAATCATTCCCACCCCGAATCTGTGGGCTGTGGCACTAGGTCCCAAGGTCCGAGGGTTTTTGGTGTCGGGGAGTTTTCCCGAGGTAGATCTGAGGTAAATCTAAAGTCAGGTCCGGTATCTTGCCCAGTTTGTCAACGGTCTTGGGGGGTGTGGACATCATCAATAGAATAGGGGGAAGATTCCCCCTGTGGAATCAATCAGGCTGTCGCAAAATTAAGATAGATTAAAAGGCAAACTCATCGGGGATGGGTGGCGATCGCATCACATACCCAGGGATTTTTCACAGAAGTTTAATCATCAAAGGAGTTGAAGTCATGTACGATGCAGACAAACGGAAGCTTTTATCCCTGCTGTCTCATGGGGCAATTTTTTTCAGTACAACCTTGGTCTCTATTGGTATCCCTCTGGCAATTTTATTTGTATCCGATGACCCGGTGGTGAAAGATAATGCCAAAGAATCTATCAATTTTCATCTGAATGTCTGGGCTTGGGGTTCGGTTATTCTCGCCCTGAGTTTTCTGACTTTTGGCTTGTTAGGATTTATTCTAGCCCCAGCGGGGTTTATTCTGCATTGGGGATTGACGGTATTTGCATTACTGAAGGTGTTCGGAAATCCGGACCGCCCCTTCCAGTATCCTTTTATTTTCCGAGTGTTATAACTTAAAAAGAAGGCGATCGGCAACAGTGGAGGATTTTTTATGTACGATTCAGATAAACGGAAGTTATTATCGGTTTTGTCTCACGGAGCGATTTTTTTGAGTGCTACAGTTTTTTCCGTTGGATTGCCGATCGCAATTTTGTTTCTTTCCGACGACCCGGTTGTTAAAGGAAATGCCCGGGAATCTCTCAATTTTCATCTCAATCTTTATCTTTATGGCATCATTTTTGGCCTGTTAACTTTTGTACTGATTGGGTTTCCCCTGCTTTTGATTTTATTCGCACTCAGTTGGATTCTGCCTATTATCGCGATTGTTAAGGTTCTCTCAGACCCAACTTTGGTATATCGCTATCCATTTATTTTCCGGCTTGTATAGTTGGTGTTTGAGGTCAATTTCATCTCCCCTCATGGGGATTTCATACCCATGAGGGAGTTCAAAAAAAGTCGTCTTTATTCTTGAGTCTGTGCTTCTGTGGCTTCGTCCTGTGAGTTTCCACCTTTAAAGATTCGGGGTTTCACAGCCTTTTGACAACTGGATTCGCGATAACCCAATCGGTTGGGGTAATTTACGAATTATCTCAACCGATTAGTTTTAAATATTGAGTTTACACAAATAAGCCAATTATTCAACAAAAATAATTGAAAAATACAGATAATTAATATTATATTTTATCAACATACAAGCAAAGATTTTTAATTTAATTTTAATAGTCTTTTTGAACCTTATGAAGGTCAGGAAGAAGGGATAAATTTTCGGGAATATTATTACGCGTTGATAAAGAGATTAAATCTTCTATATTGACCTGCATCGTAGCGCAAATGTTGTCTAGGGGCAAATCATTAGAATCATATCCGAAGGGATTTTCGATTTCAATGGCAATTTGCTCTATCCCTAATAAAGTAAAGCTAATTAAAGCAGTAACGGGGGCGGTCCATAAATCTAGGTGGCTGACAATTTGAAATGGCAGCGCCAGACAATAGATGAGGAGAAGCTGTTTCAAATGGATAGC
The DNA here is from genome assembly GCA_965650385.1 of uncultured Oscillatoriaceae bacterium. Taxonomy (GTDB): domain Bacteria; phylum Cyanobacteriota; class Cyanobacteriia; order Cyanobacteriales; family Laspinemataceae; genus Laspinema. The sequence continues at coordinate 3,857 of CBFGOM010000202.1, read as the reverse complement.
ATAAGCGATAGGCATTGGGGTTTTTAAAATCCGTTCCGTTGAACCCAAGATATCCACCATTGTATCTAACAGCTTGAGCATGGTGGTGAGTTGATAAATATTAAGTTTATTCAGACGATATTGTTTTTGAAGATAATCTCCCAGCCAAAAAGCGATTTCCAAAGGAGGGTGATTCATTTTTTTCAGCTTTTCATACTGTTCGGAAGAGACTAACCCCTGTAGTTCTTTATTAATAGGTTCATGTCTCAAGTGTAGTTTAGTTGCAATGGCAAAGGCGACTAATAACCGTAAATGCTTCGCTTTTTCGGTAGCATCTTCGGGATGGTTGTCACCAATCGCTACTAAGATGTGCCGGGAAAAGTTGCGAACGGAGTTAACCAGACTTCCCCAGGCTTTTCGTCCTTCCCAAAAGCGGTCATAAGCGGTATTGGTTCTAAAAACTAACAATAAACCGAGAACAATCGTGGGGACTAATCCTTCTAGGATAGGCCAAGAGACGGGGTAACCTAAGCGATATAAAATCGAGACAATCAAGCCAAACAAGCCACTTCCTAAAACTAAAGGTAAAATAGCAGGAATGACCGAGCCTTGGAGTTGAAAAATGAGAGACAAGCCTTCTACATTTTTGAGTTTCATAGGGTTAGGCGATCGCAGAAAGGAGCAGGAAGATTTCGAGTTGAAATGCCGAAACAAGCGGTACTTTTTAAGGTTGATTGATCGCGGGGACGCGCCAAATTTTAATGGTTTCATCGGGAGAACCACTCAAAAGGGTTTTACCATCTGGGGTCATCACAATTCCACTGACATAACTAGAATGACCTGTTAGCTGATACTGCCTGGTTCCGGTGGATAAATCCCAAATTTCAATAGTCCCCCCGCTACTTGCCAAAAGGTTGCCATCTGGACCGATCGCCACCGATCTCACCCAACTAGAATCTCCCCTGAGCTGATAGCGTCTTTCCCCAGTTTGTAGATTCCAAACTGCAATCGTATTATCGCGACTGCCACTGACTAGGGTATTACCATCAGGACTAATGGCTAAGGAAAGAACAGGATGAGCATGACCTCTTAAGGTTAATAATCTCCCACCCGTTGATAAATCCCAAATTTTTATAGTATTGTCATTGGCAGCACTAATCACTCGGCGGCCATCAGGAGTAAAAGCGATCGCATTCACCACCGATCCAGCCTGAATTGTGCGCAGGCGAGTCCCGCTTCTGATATCCCAAATCTTAATTGTATTATCATCAGATCCACTCCCTAAGCGCTGACCATCAGGAGTAAAAGCTAGGGTATTCACCGGACCCCAATGCGCCCCAGGTCCAGCAATGGTAAGCATTCGGGACCCATTATTCATGTTCCATAATCGAATCGTCTTGTCAGCGGAACCACTTGCTAGGGTTTGACCATTAGGACTCACGGCTAGGGTCCTTACCCAGTCTTTATGAGCCGCAATGGTGTGTAGCAATTCACCCCGGCTGAGATTCCAGATGCGGATCGTCCCAAAACTTCCGCTGGCAAAGGTTCCCCCTTCCGATTGACTCGCTGCGCCGGGAACCTGACTCATGGCGATCGACTGAACTTGACCCACTTCCCGGATACTTTTTCTTAAAAATAGACTGCTCGGGATATTCACCAGGAGTCCGACAGGATTGGCGGGAAATAATCCATATCGCCAATAGCCATAAACTTGAGAGGTTGCCAGGAGAACTAATAAGATAGAAATCGCAGAAATCCAGGATTTTTTGCTCCCTTTTTTCAGATATCTACTTTTAGCGCTATTTTTCGGAGGGTAAACAGGTTTATATTGCGATCGCAGCTTTCTCGATTCCGTAGAGACTAATTTCGAGTTTCCATGAGAACCTGTATTGTAATTTCCCCGAGTCCCCGAAGTTCCGCTTCCCGTATTCCCATCCCCAACTTCCCCATTAGGCGGCGTCAAGTCAATCTCTGCCAAACATTGCAAGATAGCTTGAGCATTTTGAGGGCGCTTTCCAGGAAAAGGGGCCATTAAGTAATCAATCACATCCCCAAAAGACTTGGAAATCTGGGGTGCACTATTGCGCCAAACCAATTTTCCTGTCCGAGGATTTTCCGAGAAAGCAGTAGGGGGTTTCGCGGTGAGTAAAAAGACTAGGGTTCGCCCTAACGCATAAAAATCCGATTGCGGCACGGCTTTACCATTGGCTTGTTCCGGTGGCGTATAGCCCGGAGAGACAATGCCGGTAATGTTTTGACCCTGCCCAACTTTTGCAAAGTAGGTATTGGTGACTTCCCTCGCCGCCCCAAAGTCAATCAATACCACTTGTCCATTCACGCGAATCATGATATTGAGGGGCTTAATATCTCGATGAAAAAAGTTTTGTTGGTGGACGCGATCGAGAATCTCCACCATTTGTTTTAACCAATCAATCGCCTGACTTTGGCTGACGGGTCGGTTTCCTCGTTTTTTCATCCAATCCCGCAGATTCAACCCACTGATCTTTTCCATCATCAAGCAGTGGATCGGTTCCTCTTCCCCTGGAGGCGTGATTGAAAAATAAGCATCGGGCTCTACTTTAGGAATTCCCGGATGGTTGATTCGTTTGAGAACATCGGCTTCCTGTTGAAAAAGCTCTACCGCCTTTTCGTGGTTTTGAAGCAATACTTTCAGAACCTTGATGGTGCCTTGGTCATCGACTTCAAAGGTTTTACCAAAGCCTCCACCGCCAAGGGGTTTGATAATCCGATACCGTCCTTGCAGGAGTATATCGCAGCCACAGTGAACGCATTTGACCTGGTTCGCATTGGCTGGGTCATTAGGATGGGGACATTTGGGATTCAGGCAATAACTCACAGAAGCTACATTACCCTATATTCTGACTGCACGTCTCAACAACACTATAACTTGCAGTTATCATTCCTAACTGTAGGGTCTTGCCAACTTATTGGCAATTTCCTCGGTTACTTGACCCTCTAGCTGCAGTCGTAGAGAAACCCATCAAGGGGGCTTGATTTCTTGACTTACTGTTCTTTGCTGATGGGTTAACCCGGTTGGCTTGTGGGAAAGGTCATCCGTCGAAGCCAGTTCTGATACCTCCATTAAAGATTAGCAATTATCCGGTATCAAAATGATTCGGTATCAATTTTTATGCCGGTTGCCACTTGTGCTATGCCCTCTTTTGAACCCTGTGCCGTTCTTTCCCTGGGGGTTAACTAGATTTTCTCTGGTCTCTACTCCTGGCCCCTATTTTAAGCTTCCTCTGGACGGGTTGCCTTGTGCATTGGATCCGATTCCGGGTGTTGAGGGTGGCGATCGCCTGGAGATTGCTCGCAATTTGGTCTGCTTCTCCCCCGGGCTAAAGTGTAGCTAAATTTTATCCGGATGTTCAGTGTGCACCGACTTATCCGAATTAACAGTTCCCGATTTAATATTTTCTGCGCACTTTTTCGGATTTAGGTCGAGTTGTCTACTTTCCTCTCAAGTGCGATCGCTGTTTTTAAATCGATGTTGATATCGGATAAAAGCCTCTTCCACTTCCGCTTCGGTTAAAATTAAATATTGAGCAATATCTGGAAAGCTTTTTCCTAATCGATACATTTTTCCTACCACTTCGTCTATTGTATTTTCTGTGATTTTCCGGAGTTTCTCCATTTCTTTTTCTTGTTTCATGATGAATCACCTTTTTGTTCAACATTTAACCTATCAATTTCATTTATTTTCTTGAATCTTGAACTTATTTAAATTGCTTTGTAATTTTTTGAGTTAATTAAAAACATAGTCAATAGATAATTAATAAAAACTCAAGGAAGAATTATTCAAATCCATTCCCTATTTTATAACCTTGTTTTTCTGGGCAATTAATTCTAGGTATTAC
>CBFGOM010000201.1:0-11514 GCA_965650385.1 uncultured Oscillatoriaceae bacterium | reverse complement strand
CTATGAGCCGGAACCCTACTATGAGCCACCGGCAGCGGCCTATCAAGAGCCAGAACCCTACTATGAAGAACAACCCAGTTCTTACTATGAGGAACCAGCACCGGTGTATGAAGACCCCGTTCCCGCCTCCAACCCTGAAGACTCCTATGCTCCTTTGCCCATTGATGGGATTGAATAAAATCCCGGTCTTAGAGTTACATCCGATGGAAATCGAGAGTTTGTGCGTCACAATAGGATCGAGACACCAAACACAGCACTCGGGGGGTCGGCAAAACGGCTGAGGTTTTCCGGGCTTTTCCCCACTGGTTCTGTTCTGGCTCCCCTGTCCCAGCCCTTTAACTCATTTCTGCCGTGAGTCACCCCCCTTTTCAACTGCTACTGATTGATCAGGACCCAATTTTCTTATTGGGTCTGTCTAGTTTGTGTCAGCAATCAACGGATCTACAAGTGGTGGGTCAAACCACTGAGGGGACTTGTGCTTTAGAGACGCTCTCTACTCTAGCTACTCCGCCCGACTCGACGCAGAGCGACTCCCTTCCTGGCGATCGCCCGGTGGATCTCGTGCTGTTGGACTTGGAGTTAGGCACGAAGGAACCTTCTGCGGTCACGAGTTTCGCTTTGATGGCCGAACTTTGGGAACGATATCCTCGGGTGTCTCTGTTGTTGTTAGGTCGATCGCCAGACCCGAACGCTGAAGGCACTGAGTATCTAGGGAATGTCAAGGGATACTGCCCGAAAGGGATAGCGGGTTCGGAACTGCTTCAGGCAATCCGCACGGTGGCATCGGGGGAAACTTATTGGGGTAGCGGGGGAAATCTTCGGGTTTCAAGGGGGCCAAGTCCGAGCCTTTCGAGGCGGGGTGGACTCATCAGCTTTCTGCTAGAAGATTTACGCCTCTCGGGTTTGCGTCAAATTGATACCGAAATTCGCCAGGTGGATCAATCTCTGCAAGGCGATCGCTTATCGGATTTTGACCGATTGTTTTGGCAGGGCCGCCGCCGGGAACTCCTCACGGCTCGTTGGATGGTGAATAAGTTGTTGGCTCCACCAGTGAGCGAACCCCCACCCCCACTGTCTGCAAACCCGGGCGATCGCGGTCCTTCTGTCAATTCTCCCCGGCCATTCAATCGCATTCCTGCACCCCCAGAACGCCCCAGTCGCCCCCGACCATCCAGCGATCGCACGAGCCTAGTCCGAGCTTCTGGAGCAGAGTTGTTACCTCCCGCAGGTTCAGAACTCAGCCCGATTCCCCTGCCTTGCTCATTATTGGAGGCAGTCGCGGAAAAAATAGAGAGGTCCTTGGCAAACCTCACCGATTCTGTTATAGAAATTGATATTCTGCACCTTGACAAAAAGCAAGAATTACTCTTTACAGTTCTGCACCAATTTGAGGAAATTTTAGCGCAACTTCAGTATGCTCAAGTTCAGGCGATGGAACTCCCTTCAAAACGCGATCGCATCATCCGCGACTTATGGGAAATGTCCGTTACTGCCTATTTTGGTAAATACTATTCCATCACCTTCGGATTAGGAAGTTCCTTCCCCTCCGCCCTCGGGGAGTTTGACCTCGTACCCTTTTTACTCGAAGAAATTGAGAGTGTCGAAGGGGCTTTATTAAATAAAATCCCCTTGGTTCTGGATTTATTAGCCTATTTCCTCTACCAAATTCCCTTGGCGATCGAAAATGTTACCTATCCCCCGGAAGACCCAAAATCCATTGAGCGCGCCACTGCCTTACTGGAAAACCTGATCATTCAGGTTGCCAATGCCGTGATTCAACCCCTCTTAAATCGCGTCGCTGATGTCGAAACAATTAAACTCAATTTTTTGGATAAGCATTGGCTATCCACCCGAGAAATTGAGCGATTTAGAAATGATTTGTCCTGGAAATATCGTCGTCAAAATCTCTGGGTAGAACCGAAAGCTATCTTTGAAAGCCGACATTGGCTTTATATCTTGGACGATGGCGGGATTAAACAAATTCAAATTTATTCCCCACGACGACAAGAATTAGTCGCACTCAAAGGACTGCGACTCGGGGTTACCTTGCTGCTAGAAACCCGCGATGCCATCTCTCCTCGGATTAAAGCGGTGTTGCTCTCCCTGGGAAATAGTGCACGATATTTGCTGATTCAATTGGGGAAAGGCATTGGGTTAATTGGGCGAGGGATTCTGCAAGGGATTGGTAGTTCGTTCCAAGAGAGCCGATTCTCCCGAAATCGGGAAGAGCAAAATCGTTAAAGGCGATCGCCTGGGGGGTTCAGAGTTGCGGTAGAGCCTGTGCCTGCCTCTAGTCCCAGGATTAGACCCGGTTCAGGGGGATTAGATTGTTCAGCGATCGCCCGTTGTCTCTCTGTAGAGAAACGCTGTCGAGAAACAGTTTTCCGACCCCTAGGATGCTTCTGGCAATCCCACTTGGACTCCGATGCCAAAAATTTCTGAGTGGAATGCGATCGTCTCAGACTTATACCGTTAAAATCCCTAGAATAAGATTCTACAACCCCATCTCAAAAATGAGATCCCGTGTTGTTAGAATCAGAATCCCAAGAAAAACCCTTGCTCCTGGCCCCTCCAATCGCTCTGGAAAAACGGAACAAGTCTGTTCCCGGGGTGGCAAGGGGGTTCCGGTGGATTCCTCTGTTCCCGGTAACAGAGAACCCTTCTTGTAATCTCTAGCAATTATCGTAAAACAAGAGAAGTTAGGCCGTGCAAAAACTGAACCCTGTATTCGTGAGTCTCCTGTTGTTAGGAGGAATCAGCATCATCAGCCCATCGGTTAGCCTGGGGGCAACCGAACCTTTATTGTTAGCGCAGACGGCCCAAAATAATGAGAATCTTGACCGCGAGGTTAATGAACTGTTGCGACAAGGACGAGAATTTGTGGATGCCGGGGATTATGCCAACGCGATCCAGGTTTATTTACAAGCTGCCAACTTAGATGGTGACAATGCCCGGATTTTTTCTGGAATTGGCTTTCTGCAAGCGACACAGCAAAATTTTGAAGCCGCAGTGAATGCCTTTTCCCAAGCGACTTCTCTGGAACCGGACAATGCAGATTTCCAATATGCTCTCGGTTATGCCTTAGCCAATTTGGGGAATAACGAGGCGGCATCCGTTGCCTACCGACGAGCGGCCCAACTGGATCCGCAGAACCTGAATGCTCAAATCGGGTTAGGGGTGGTGCTGTTGCGCCAAGAAGACTATGACGGAGCATTACAGGCGTTTCAACAGGTGACCAGTCGTGATACAAGATACTGGCAAGCCTATGAGTCAATTGGGGCAGCGTTACTTCAGCAAGGACGGATTGATGAGGCCGTTACGGCACTCCAACAAGCCGCAGCGTTAGCCCCCCAACAAGGCAGTATTCAAATGATTTTAGGGGTGGCGTTTCTGACTCAAGGCAAGAGTAATGAAGCCTTGGAAACGTTTAAACAAGCAGCCCAACTGGAGCCGCGAAATGCCCAACTTCAGTTAGCGATCGGTAAACTGCTCCAGGACCAGGGTCAGGTAATTGAAGCGCTGGTTAGTTATCAAAGAGCAGCGAGTTTAGCGCCTGATTTAATAGAACCCCATGCTGCGATCGCCGCGATTCATCTTCAGCAGGAAGACTATTTACAGGCGATCGTCGGCTACCGTCGATTAACAGAACTGGCTCCCGATAATGGCGACGCTTATTATAATCTGGCCCTGGCCTTAAAAGGACGTAATCGCATTTCCGAGGCGATCGAGCAATTGCAAAAAGCCCAAGAGCTTTATCAGCAGCAAGGTGAAAAGGAGAGATTGCAACAAGTCGAAGCACTTTTGAGCGAGCTTCAGCGTTAAGTCTTATCACTCCCAAAAGGGGGAAGCGGGGAAAGATGGGGGAGATGGAAAAAATTTATCCTTCATCCTTCATCCTTCAAGAGTCCCCCTTAAGAATTACCGCTTTCATGGGCGGGTTTCTGAGTCGGGTTCGGGGATTCGGCTTTGTTGATCCTCCGGCACTTCCACCGTGATCTCTTGGACGAGGGGGACCTCCGCTACATTTTGGAGATTAATCGAAGTGATGAGCTCTTGCCACTCACTTCTAATATCGCCATTATTGGGATTACTCCGGCGCAGTTGAGCCAGTGTCGAAATCGCCTCATGCCAAATGCCATTGCGTGCATACACTTGAGCCCGTTCTAAGTCCGAGGTAGTAGCCGCTAACTGCTCGGTTAAAGTGGCGCTGGCTTCCACTCGGCGCACCCAACCTTGAACATAAACATCAGCAGCCCGATCTTCGGGGTTACAAATAATAGAAAAGTACCACCGATAACTGTCATTAATTTCTAAGGGGGGTAAACTCGCATTTTCCGGCAGGTTCAAGCTAACAATTCCGGCTTCCCCTTTGGTGCGAAATGTCGTTTCATAAATGACTTTTTCACCCTTTTCATCCATCAGCACGAATTCTACACCCGTTGCGGAAGTCGGGGGTAAATACCAAAAGAATGTAGGATAAGCTTCTACGGTTAATCCCATTGTTGTTTCAGGGACTAAAGCGGTTAAGGCATGATCCGTCGGACCCTCGCCCGTGACGCTACAGCCGCGACTACCGCCCCCAATCCGTCGTCCGGGAGCGCCTGGATCCACAATATCAAAGGGACTGCCGCCTCGGGTCCCGCCCCCAACCCGCCCTCTCGGTGCACCCACATTATCTGGCGGGACAAATTCGGCGGCAGACATGGGTAGGGCTCCCCCGGTGAAAAATTGCAGCGTTACTGCAAGACTAGCCAGTATTGATGGAGTCCAATATTTTGTATTAATCATATTCGGGTCTCCCTTGAGGTACAGATCGATTGATTGGATTGAGTGAATGACTAAATTAATTGTAGTAGTTCTGTGTAATCAGACTGTGACTTCTGTCATAAGCTCTGCCTTCACTATTCCTCAAAAGAGCTTTCTATAAACATCTTTTGGGCAATCAAGACATCAAAAAATTACTCTTTCTATGAGGTGCGGATTCTCCGAGGCGATCGCAACAACTCGGTTTGTCCCAATTCTTGGGTTCAACCTGCCCTATCCTTCTCATCATTTCACAGTTTTGTCCCGGTTGAGTCGGTTGCCTTCCGACTTCTCCAGTCCAGACCCTATGGAGGGGATGGGGGAGATAGGGAGGATGTTTAACTCAATTCTTAAGTGCAGACCTTATAGAAGGGGAGTCTCCTAATGAGATTCTAAAATAGGAGCATTTGTTTGAAACTATTAAAAAGTCTGTGAAACACAGACGGATGATTTGGGAAAATGTTCCTCACCGATATAACATTAAGGATGGAAATAGTGGAAATTGTCCAATCTCCCGGAATTGACTTGATCGGATTAGGCGGGATGGGTCTGGACGGTTGGTTTGAAAAGCCAAAGGACTGAAAACCGGTTTTCTGCCTGAGAAAAAGTGAGGGGAAGGCAAAATTTTCTCCAGAATCCCGGTTTCTCTTCCCCATAGGTTACCGATGCTCTAGGGAGTGGGGGTACGACGAGCAACGACCCGATAGACATCTACGGTTTGCTGCTTGCCTTTGAGGGCCAAGGGTCCCCAATGTTCGACAAAAAACTCGTCTTGGATATGAATAAGGGTTTCGTGGGCGATGAGTACACGACAAATACTGGATTGTCGGTCTTTCTCACAGCTTTCTAAGCGAGAGGCAATGTTAACGCTATCTCCGATAATGCCATATTCTTGGCGTTCCTTTCCTCCTAAACTACCGGCAACCACGGCCCCAGTAAAAATTCCGACCCGCATTTGAATCACGGGGAGGCCGCGTTTTTGCCAGTTGCGGTTGAGTTCTTGGAGGCGATCGCCCATTGCCAGACCCGAGGCGACGGCATTGCGGGCATCCCGAGCAATATCGGCACTAGAGTGACGAGGCAGGGGAACCCCAAACGCTGCCATAATCCCATCCCCGGTAAACTTATTAATAATGCCTTGATGTTCTTGGATGACTTGGCTCAGAACATCTAAATATTCGTTTAACCACTCTAGGAGGGCTTCAGGGGGCATTTGTTCTGAGATCGTGCTGAAGTCCTTGAGGTCGGTAAATAACATCGTAGCGGTCAGTTTTTGACCAGGAAGTTTGCCATCTTTGAGCAGGCGATCGCGGTTTTCCCAGAGTGCATCGGCAATTTCTGGGGCGGCATTTTGTCCTAAGAGTTTCATGACGATCTGCTGTTGCTGTCCAGACTGGTAGGCACGAAATGCTACGACCCCAGCGATCGCGATCGCCAACCCAACCAGAGGCGTCACCACGGGGACCCAACCTGCTTGAGTAAACAGGATCCCACTGGCAACACATAAACTCGCGGCGCTCACGCCTCCCACCAAGGGTAAAATGAGCGGATGCCGAATCAGCCAAGCGATGGTCCCCCCCACGGTGATCCAGCTAATCACCCAGATCACTTCGGCCCATTCCGGCCAAACCCAAAACAAAGGCCGCCCGTCTAAGACTGCACTTAACAACTGACTGAGCATTTGAGTATGAATCAATACCCCGGGCATCAAGGGGTTGTTCTGTCGCGAACTATAGGGGGTATAGTGCACATCTTTGATGCTGGGGGCGGTGGTGCCGAGGACAATAATTTTATCCCGGATCCATTCGGGCTCTAGGCGATCGGCTAGGACCTCAGATAAGGGAATCGAGGGGGCCACCTCTTTACGAGACCGATAATTGAGTAGAATCTGGAAGCCTTGAGCATCCAAGTGGGTATAACCCCCGGAGTTAGGCTGCAATGGCGCTAATACGGCTTTTCCCCAGACGATGTGACCGGGTTGGGTTTCACTGGGTTGAGGAAAAAACCCCTGGTCCCCTAGATAAAGCATTGCCAGTTGGAGGGAAAACGAAAAGTTCGTTTTTCCATTGAGTACAAAGCTCATTAAATTGCGCCGAATCGGTCCATCCGGATCGCTTACTAAGTCATTAAAGCCGATGCGTTCTGGCGGGACACTCGGGGGTGGGTTGACCCCGGGGGAATCGTTTCTAATGGCGATGATATTTGGGGCTTCTAATGCTTTGACCAGTTCCGGATGTCCCGGGGGTTGGGGGAGATCCCGATACAGGTCCAAGCCGATCGCCGCTGGTTGATATTGTTGCAAATTCTCCAAAACCTGGGCCAGGGTGCGATCGGACAGGGGCCATCCCTCGGCTTGGATCTCTTCTTCGGAGATGGTCACGATCGCAATCCGAGGGTCTGGGGGCTCATCCACACGCCACTGCATTAGCCGATCAAAAACCATCAGTTCCCCATGTTGAAAACCCCCGAGTTGCCGGACTCCCAGGACAACACTAGAGGTACAAAGGGTCGCCATCCCGACCACGGCTACCCCCGTCAAATCCGGCAGTTTTTTTTGAATCTGGCGCAAGAACTTGGCAAACACCGATCTCCTACTCTGATTTAATCTTTTAGATTCGTGGGTTTTATCAAAAAACTCTTGATTTTGGCGTACCATAGCACCGCTCATTCCCGAAGGCTCAACCCAGGATACCCCTGTTTTTTTGACAGTATGACATGATTTTAACCCGGAGTGAGGGGTCAGACCCTTCAATTTTATTCAAGGAGCGATCGTCAAGGTTTTAGGTGTTCTGGAAGGAGTTTTGAAATACTTTACCTTGCATTTGCCCGATATAAATATAAATATTTTTCACTTCAAGAAAATTCAAAAGTAATAAGAGCTTAAATAATTGTGAATAGATTGAAGAAATAGCACTGAAAAAATTCCTTGCATCTTTAAATTATCTAACGGGTTGAGGGGTGATCAACTGGGAGCAATGGATCCATCATGAGGGAGAGTAGACGGTTGAGTAATGAATTACATCGCAGTCAACTCCCCTCTCTTATTCTCCCTAGTGCTTACAAATACCGGGTTAGTTGAATCCGATACCTTTCTTTTTTCGTGACTTGAACCTCTCCCACTTCTAGGCGTCCTTTCCCGCGAATGGCGATTAAATCGTTAGGTTTAACTTGATAACTGGGTTGAGAGATGTCTTTCCAGTTAACCCGAACATCCCCGGTATTAATTAAATCGGCCATTTTGCTGCGGGACATTCCAAATCCAGCGGAGGCGATCGCATCTAAGCGCATGGATGCTTCTACGGTGGTTAACTCTTTCTTTTTGGGTTCGCGAATTTTCAATTCCGCCAACTCAATGCGCTGGGTTTTCACCGGGACCGATCGCACCTGAGTTAAACTCATCTCGAAAAATTCCACCAAATCCGGGGAGACAATCGCCTGTGCACCCCGTTCCCCCAGTACAATAATATCTCCAACTTTTTCGCGGACAATGCCAGTACCCAAGATAGAGCCTAAAAAGTCCCGGTGACTAGCTGAATCAAACAAAAAGTTACCGGCAATTTCTAACGCCGCTAAGGGGACACTGGTAGCATCTAAAGGCAAATCTATACGGGCGATCGCCACCCGTTGTCGTTCCGCCTGGGGATATCCCCCAAATGCCATCAGATGAACCTCCGTCAAGCGATTAAACACCTTCTGGGTTTCCATCAGTTCGATCGGCGAAAGAAAATCAGTCACCGCCACTTCCCAGGTTTTGATGGCGCGATCGGCTAGATCGACGATACGAGCCATTTCCTCTCGATTTTCAACGCCTTTTAATAGTTCTTCCCTTGGCAGCATTCTGGCAGTAATTCTTTGTTAACACTAGGGTTTATTTTATCCTTTGAACTGGAAGGTTGACAGCACAAGCTCAGGATTTCCCATGAGACGTCTTTTGCCAGACTGATGCTTTATTTGAGAACCCACCCTAACCCTAGAGTTTTCAAAGGTAGCCCTGTCAAGGGGGTAAATTTAATGACGAAAAATCGTGATTTCCTGTAGGGGCGCAAGCATTGTGCTCCTACTATCCACTTGACAGGGCCAGGTTTTCAAAGGTAATCAACCTGATATCATCAACGGTTGATGCCTAAGTTCTAGGGGTGAACAGTTTCGCACAGTTATCCCTCCAGACTGGGGGGATGCGCCTCAACTCTCAGCGGATTAAGCGATCGCATGAGGGGATTGTGCAAAAATTCTCCCCCCCGTTGTCCCAATCTTGTTCCACCTAAGCTAAATATTAGAGATGGCTCTTTTTTCTCCCCTTAACTGGGATTGATATTTTTAAACGCTATGAATAGTGAAGTTATCCCCCAGATCGTTGCGCTATACGATCGCATTGATACGGAAACGGCAGCATTTCAAACGGCAACGGGATTGAACTGTCCACCGGGATGCGGCAAATGCTGTGAAAATCCAGAAGTTGAGGCAACGGTCCTAGAAATGATGCCCCTGGCCCTAGAGTTATGGCGAACTGGAGAAGCAGCAGAGTATTTAGAACGCCTTTCTAGCCTAAATTCCCCTGAATCTTGTCTCTGTTATCGCCCAGATCCTTTGGTTCCAGGGAATGGGCGCTGTAGTGTGTATCCCTGGCGACCCACCCTCTGCCGATTGTTCGCCTTTGCGACGGTGAAGAATAAGCTGGGGAATCCGGAATTGGCTGCCTGTATTCGGCAAAAGCAGACGATTCCGGACCAAGTAGAAGGGGCAAAAATGGCGATCGCCTCGGGGATGAGTGCACCCAACTTTGGAGAAATTGCCGACGCCGTGGCGAATATTGACCCCTCTCTCGGCAGCGATCGGTTTCCCATTAATCATGCCTTAAAACAAGCGTTACAACGGGTGGGACTCCTGACTCATTTGACCCTTGAAGAAGAGAATAGCGACAGCATCGCTTAAAACAAACGATGGCCCCTAAGCAAATCGGAAATGACTAAACGCGTCATGTTTAACTTAAAGAAAGCACTCAATTACAAACTTTCCCGGTTGTAACAATGACTGAAGTCGTTTCTGGATTTGCCAATTCCCAACAATCATCCCTACTTTTACCCTTGTTTTACTCTTCTAAGTAGCTTTGTAAACTTTCTAAATCAAGCTTGCGTAAAATTAGACTGGCTTGATTTAAAGAACGAGGTGAACCGTTAACAACAATCAAGTATTTGCCCTGATTCAGGCGATTGCGATAGGGTAAGGCATCGCCGCTGCCGAACGCAACTCCCGCACCCCCTCCGACAAAAAAGCTTCCCATTGCCCCGGCAACAGCACCACAGAGTCCGCCAACGACATGATTGCCAATTTCCCCAGCCCAACTAAAGGTTTGTAACCCGGAAATGATACTAAAAATGATGCCAGCAAAAAACCCAAAGGGAATGAGCCAAGTTGCCATCAATTTACTTTGTTTAATGGCTTGTTCGTTGGGGTCGATTAAACCATATTCATCTGCACTTTTATAACCTCTACCCAAAATAGAAACTTGGTTGAGGGGAAAGCCTTCTTTTTCGAGGACAGAGTAAGCAGTTTCTGCCTGAATCCGGTCTGATACAACAGCAACGAGATAGTTCATGGAGGAAATCTATGAGGTTAATATACAGGGCTTAAGGACGGATTGAGGTCGGTCTCGGAACGGAACAGCACTGAACCCCCGATTCACTCATTTTAGATCGAGTTGGGTACTGGTGATGTTAGAGGAAGAATTTAGATTTCTTGGCTTGACAAAAGTGCAAGTCTATGATAAAAGAATTAAAAATTTAGGAACAGACTAAGTTTAGAGTGAGTCAGGATGGGAGAAGGTTTACAAGCGGGAATCAGGATCGATTAACCCATTTTGAATGGCTAAAACTGCAGCTTGAGTGCGATCGCGCACGTCCAATTTCTGTAAAATTGCATGGACATGAACCCGGACCGTACCCGGGGCAATAAATAGAATAGAGGCTATTTCTTGATTACTCTTTCCCACCGCAACTAGGGCTAAAATTTCTTGTTCTCGTTTCGTGAGGGGATTGGCAACCAGTTCCGGTGGAGTAAGTGGGGGTGTAGGATTAGAAAAATTCTCTTTAATGTGTTGGGTTGCGGTGGAATCCCACCAGGAAGCCCCGGCCACTAACGACCGAATCGCCAGGACTAAGGTTTCTGGCGCAATACCTTTGAGACAGTAGCCTTTCGCACCCGCTTCAATTAACCGTTCAATCAGTGCTTTTTGCGAATGAGAAGTTAAAATTAAAACGGCAATATCTGGATTATTTTCAGTAATTTGCCGACAAGCCTCAATACCTCCAATTCCGGGAAGTCCGACATCCAAAACCACCACATCAGGTTGATACTGGTGGGTTAATTCCACCGCCGATTCACCATCTTCCGCTTCGGCAATAATTTCTAAATCACCTTCTCTTTGAAGACGCACTTGTAATCCGAGGCGAAACAGTTCGTCATCTTCAACTAATAATAAACGGAGCCTGGAAGAAGTAGAGTGCATTTAATTAGGAAGGGGTTGACTGGCGGGTAATTTAAAGCAAAATTTCGCGCCATGTGGGGGGTTATGTTCGGCCCAAATCATGCCCCCATGAGCTTCAATAATTTGTCGGCTCAAATACAAACCGAGTCCGGAACCTTTGGCATGGCGATTGCTATGACCTTGATAAAAGCGTTCAAATAAATGAGGGAATTCATCCGGGGTGATTC
>CBFGOM010000200.1:0-11524 GCA_965650385.1 uncultured Oscillatoriaceae bacterium | reverse complement strand
CTAAGGGGATTTCTATTAGTATTTTAGCAGTATCATTACATATTTATGACTACCCAGGCTGAAGAACTCAAACAACGACTCGATGAATTAATTCCTACCGTAACTCTTCTCGAACAACAACTCGCCGCCTTAGAATCGGAACGAGATATGTTTACAGCCAGTCTCGCTTCGGCTAACCTAGAACAAGAGTTAGAAGCCATACCGGACCTAGATTTTGCAGAAATTGACGCTGAATTAGAGCAGTTGCGATCGCGCCTAAATCGATTGTAAAAAATTTGCCCCCTGATTCTGTAGGTGACAACACACATTCCTAGAGAAATTTTTCCGGCCCTGGGTTAAAAACCGCTTATAATTTTAGGCTGGACTCATTCTAAGTACAAACTAACTTAGAACAGCAGAATCCTCGCTAAAATTTGATAAAAGGCGACTGCCTGTTTGACTCTCAACCCTCAACCGTAAATGTCTAATCCGCGCCAAATTGCTTTTTTAGCCCTCCGAGATGTCCATCGTCGGGGTGTATTTGCTGATATTGCCCTAGATAAATGGCTGCAACAAGCCAAACAGCAGGAAGAGTCTGCTTTTATTCCCAGCGATCGCAGATTAGCCACTGAATTAGTCTATGGTTGTGTGCGCCGAATGCGAACCCTAGATGCTATTATCGACCAACTTGCTAAAAAGAAATCCGCCCATCAACCCGATGACCTTCGCATCATTCTTCATCTAGGATTATATCAATTGCGTTATCTTTCTACCATTCCGGCTTCAGCTGCCGTCAACACGACAGTGGAATTAAGCAAAGACAATAATTTTAAAGGACTGGCAGGGTTTGTTAATGGATTATTACGCCAATATATTCGATTAGCCGAAACTGAAAATACAGACCCTTTAGTCCTTCCCGATGATGAGATATCTCGATTAGGACTCTTGCATAGTTTCCCCGACTGGATAATTGCCCATTGGTGCGATCGCCTGGGAGTTGCAGAAACTGAAAAACTCTGTATCTGGTTCAATCAATCCCCGACCCTCGATTTACGCATCAATCCCTTAAAAACCACCCGAGAAGAAGTCGAAACCGCTTTCCAATCCGCCGGAGTTCAAGTTGCTAGATTGCCCTATTTATCCCAAGGATTGCGCTTAGGTAGTGGTGCGGGTGCGATTGAAAACTTACCCGGATATCACGCAGGATGGTGGACAATTCAAGACAGTAGCGCCCAATTAGTGGGGTCCTTACTTGAAGTCAAACCCGGACAAGTGGCGATCGATGCTTGTGCCGCCCCCGGAGGAAAAACCACCCATCTTGCAGAGATGATGGGAGATACCGGCACAATTTGGGCTTGTGATAAAGCGCCTTCCCGACTCAAAAAAGTTAAAGAAAATGCCGATCGCCTCCAACTTCACTCCATTCAAACCCTGAGTGGAGACAGTCGCAACTTCAAGCAATTTCATCAAACCGCTGATTGGGTCCTCTTAGACGCCCCTTGTTCTGGACTTGGCACCCTTCATCGTCGCGCCGATGCCCGTTGGCGTCAAACCCCAGAAAATATCCAGGAACTGTCCCAACTCCAGGGGGAATTACTGGCAGAAACAGCCCATTGGGTGAAACCTGGGGGCCACCTCGTTTATGCCACCTGTACCATTCATCCCAAAGAAAATGAAGAGGTGATTCAAAGATTCCTCGCTAGTCATCCCACCTGGGAGATAGACCCTCCCACCACTGACTCCCCTGCCGCCCACTTTGCTAAACCCGAAGGCTGGATCACCGTCTGGCCCCACCATCATGATATGGACGGATTTTTCATGGTGAGACTGAGGAAACAGCAGACAGAGTAATGTCAGGGAGATCTATTGGCGATCGCCCTGACTTAGATTTTATTATGGGGGTATTGACTTAAGTTTTACTTATCAACCTTGGGGACTACATCGGGACGATCTTTATCTTCCCAACCGGGGGGACGCTTGGAGTTATACCAGGCGATCGAACCCAGGGTCACTGCCGCAATAAAGCCTACGACATAAACCAAGGTAAAACTTAAAGGAAAATTGTTCGCACTCGCCCCCGCAGCCGCAGAGACTTCCATCAAGATATTCATAAGCGTTTTTCACAAACTACACTTTACAGCTTACGGCAAGAGGGAACCTCCTGTCTCCCTCTAAAGAGGAATATTAGGGGAGATTTAATGATTAGAAAAACTTATGTTTGGAGGGATAGGGGCAAGGGTAGGTTTGAGGGTGATGGAGAGGCGATCGGGGAATGTAACTCAGAAAGCTAGGCATTAATTTTAGTGGAAAATAACTCGCTTGGTAACTCATGTTCATGTCCCACCCCAAGGATGAGTTAGAGTAATCCTTGGGGTGGTCATCAATCCTGTTGATTGGGTTAATTAGTAATATCCTTCAGAGTAGTCCCCGGCATTGGCAGAACCCGTTTGAGCATTATCTGGAGTGGTATCCCCATAGAAAATACTATTAGGAATTACCGGCTTAGTTTTGATAAACTCTTTGCGTCCATCTAAGCGTTCTGGGATTTCCGGAAACTCTTCAACGGGCATTCCTTCCACTGCTTTTTCCATGAATTGACGCCAGGTAAAAGCAGCGGTACTGCTGCTTCCCCAGGTGGGATAACTATCATCATTCCCCAACCAAACCCCAGTGACTAATTGGGGAATATAGCCAATAAACCAGAGATCTCGCGCTTCATCCGAGGTGCCGGTTTTTCCCGCAACGGGACGGTTTCCTAACTGCGCCGCTGATCCGGTACCATATTGGACAACGGGTTCTAACATCCAAGTAACAATGGCAGAGGTTTCTTTATCCAAGGCTTGTTTGGGTTGGGATTTTCCTTGGTAAATGGTGTCACCTCGGCGATCGATAATGCGAGTGATGCCGTGGGGTTCGTGATATTTTCCTTCAGCAGCGATCGTGCCGTAGGCGCTAGTTAATTCGAGTAAATTGACTTCAGATCCACCTAGGGCTAGGGAATAAATGGGGTCAAGTTTTGACTTGATGCCCATATTTTTAGCGAGTTCAATAGTGGGTTCAAAGCCAACATCAATTAAGACTTTAACCGCGACGACATTAATAGAATTGGTTAAGGCATCAGCGATCGAAACCCAGCCCCGATATTTTCCCCCAAAATTGCGGGGTTTGTAGCCATCAACTTTAAAATTGGCATCTTCATAGCCATCGTAAGGAGACCAACCCGCAGCGATCGCAGCAGCATAAACAAACCCTTTAAACGTCGAACCCGGTTGCCGTTGTGCCTGAGTCACGCGATTAAATTCGCTTTCCTCAAACGATCGCCCTCCCACCATCACTTTAATTTCCCCCGTATCCGGGGCGATCGCCACCAATGCCGCCTGATCAAATCCTTGAGCAGGGCCGTCCAATTCTGCCGCCTCTTTCACCACCTGTTCAGCCATTTTCTGCCATTTCAGATCAATGGTCGTTTCTACTGTCAATCCCCCCATTTCTAGGGCTTCTTTTGACACCAACTTCGGCAATTCTTTCTGAATGTAAGA
The DNA here is from genome assembly GCA_965650385.1 of uncultured Oscillatoriaceae bacterium. Lineage (GTDB taxonomy): Bacteria > Cyanobacteriota > Cyanobacteriia > Cyanobacteriales > Laspinemataceae > Laspinema. The sequence continues at coordinate 8,006 of CBFGOM010000200.1, read as the reverse complement.
GGTAAAATAAGGCGCTTCAACTTTGAGTCGTTTTGGCGCACTGGCTTGCACCTGTAAAGGTTGTTCTCTCGCTGCAGCCGCTGCTTCTGCCGTAATGTATCCCAGTTCAGTCATACGCTGTAAAACAATATTGCGGCGTATGCGGGCATTTTCTTGATTGACTAAAGGCGAGTAAGCTGAAGGTGCCGGGGGTAATCCAGCAATCATTGCCATTTCGCTGAGAGTCAGTTCATTCACGGACTTACTAAAATAAACCCAAGCCGCATCCGCTATGCCATAAGCACCTGAACCGAGATAAACATAATTAAGGTAGCGTTCGAGGATTTGCTGCTTCCTCATGTTTTTCTCAATTTTTCGGGCTAAAAATGCTTCGCGAATTTTCCGTCCCGCTGTTTGTTCTTGAGTTAAAAACACCATCCGGGCGAGTTGTTGGGTAATGGTGCTGCCGCCTTCAACCACCTCTCTATCCAGGATATTAGCCACCGTTGCCCGCAGGACCCCTTGATAGTCTAACCCCCGATGTTGATAAAATCGGCTGTCTTCGGAAGCGATGAAGGCTTCAACAAGGGGTGGAGGGATATCCTGCATTTTCAGCTTGTCCCGAGTGGCGGGTCCGATTTGCTGCAAAATAGTACCGTCTTTAGTGGTAATGGTTAACGTTCCATCCCGCACAAAGGTAAAGACTTCTGAGACATCCGGTAAGCTGCGATCGATTCGCCACCAAACCCAACCGAGGGTTCCAGCGGTACTACTGACAGCTACAACACCCAAACCCACCCAAAAGATGCGACGACGATAGAGGGGTTTTCCGCCCGGGTTAACCCAGAGATGTTTGAGGGTCGATAGAATATTTTTATTAGGTTTACCGGCTTTGGAGGGCTTCCCCGGTTCCAAGGGTCTACCTCCCTCTCCTGGGGCTAAACTGAGGGGAGACCCGGGAAGAGCGGTTGGGTTTGAAGGGTCAATCCCGGGGCGATCGCCAGGGTTTTGCTCGCGCAAAGTCCCCGATTTTTTGGGTTTGCTCCCGGTTGCACTCCCGAATCTCCTGGAGATATTTTTGAGCTTGGAAATAAAATTAGCCACGTCAACTCCTCTCACCGCCACTTACCGAGCCTATTGGGTTTTATTTTAGAGCTTGGGATCAGTATTTGCACTAAAAATACACCGAGGTTAATTTCTTAGCCGGAACCTGTCAGTTCCGGCAGCTTGCCAGGGTTAGGATTTAATGATGCCGACCCCTAAATAATATTGGCATGACCGATCGCCAGGGCCGTCACCAACATTCCCAACACCAAAAACGGCTGGGCGGATGCCTGATATTTGACATCATTTTCTAAAGGATTTCGCAGAAAATACATATCCTGGAAGGTAATTTGCGGAATCACCAGCAAAATCAGAATCGCCGCATACAGGTTTTGGTGAATGGCAATCAGGTATCCCGCGATTCCCAATTGGAAGATATCAATCATCAGGACACAGATCCAAGCGGCAGTCCCAACCCCAAACATCACAGGTAAGGATTGTAAACCCAGTTGTTTATCCCCTTCCACGCTTTTAAAGTCATTAACAATGGCAATTCCTAATCCCGCCATGCTGTAAATCAGGGTAATCACCATGATTTTCGGTCCAATTTCCCCAAATAGGGCTTGTCCCGCCCACCAAGGCAGGGCAATATAACTCGCACCGAGGGCATAGTTTCCTAACCAGCCATTTTTCTTCAGTTTCAACGGGGGGGCCGAATAAATATAGGAGACGAAAGAACCCCCGATTGCCAACGCGGTAATGGTGGGAAAATCATGACCCGCCCAAATATCCAGGGCGTAGGCAACCCCAATCCCGGCGAGTAACAACACCCAAATTTGGCTAATCACTTGCGGGACCGCGATCGCCCCAGAGGGAATCGGGCGATAGGGTTCATTAATCGCATCTAAATCGCGATCGTAGAAATCATTAATCGTTTGAGTGTAGCCTGCCAGCAAAGGGCCAGACATCAACATACAAGCGGCTGCGATTAAAATATGCTCTAACTTCCATTCGTAGTTACCAGAAGCAGCGGCCCCACAGACCACCCCCCAAATCAAAGGGATCCAGGTGATCGGTTTCATTAGTTGCAGGCGAATCTTCCAAATGGAGGTTTCCTGAACATCCGCCCCTTTCATTCCCAACATCTGCCGAGTTCTAGCATTGCGGTTGGATGACTCAGGGGAAGCACTAGGGAGGGGTGTTGCTGAATCTACAGCCTCTGGGGGTGGAACGCGATCGGGAGAGTTGGACAGATTAGAGTCAGATGTAGGCAGGTTAGACATATCAGACTTGGGAGAGTTTCGGTTCATCAAGTAATTAGTCTAATTGATTATGGGATAACGACTCCTGAGCAGCAAGGCGATCGCCCCAATCCATCTCTATTTTTGTAATTCTCAAATCCCACAATTTGAATCTCATAACCGGATCGCCCGTTAGATGCTTCCAGTCCAACCGGAACCCATCCAACGGGCGATCGCACCGTTTAAAACCAATTAAACTGAATTAAAACGAAATAACTAAAAATTGCTGCTGAAACTTGGCCCCTTTAACGGCTTTCCCCTTTAACTCCGGAGGCAAGGAAATATTACGCCGTTGGTCCCCCGCTTCAATGGTCACTTCTGGACCATATTGCGTCAGCTTGACTTGTTTTTTGTCAAACCCGGGCAAAAATAGCTTCACTTGACTATTTACCCGGTCCACTTCAATCGGTTGGGGGACGCCTGCGGGTTTCTTGAAGTCTGGCAATGCATCCATCAGCGGTTGCCAATCGTTCCCCTGCATTTGAGGAATAGCAGTCACCGGCAGGGGTGCAAATTGTTCCGCCACTTCATCGGTGATGGTGGTTAAATTACAAATCAATCCGCCAATGGTGAGACCCGCTTGCTGGGCACTCCCCCAAAGGTAACGGCTGGTTTCTACCGCAAGGCGATCGCTTGTTGTTACCAAATAAGCAATCACCCGATTCGGGTCCCCTACGGATTGTTTTCCCTTTTCTAACAAATCTGTTGCTTGTTCTGCTGGTTTACCCCCGACATTCTCCAGGGACCAGCCGGTATTAAATACCGTACTCGTAACAGGTTGGACAAAGGGTGACAGCGCTTTCCCCAGTTCCGATTCCCCCAACACCCCTCGGAAGCGGCGAATATACCAGCTTAAAATCTCGGGGATTCCCAGCATCCGCAGAGTATCCTTATCCCCTCTGCCGTCGTAAACAATCACATCATATTGATTGCTGGCATCATACTCGCGCAGGGCATTCAGGGCCAGGGCGCTATCCATCCCCGGTAATACCCCCAATTCTTCCCCATAAACTTCTTTAAAAAACGGAGTCCGCAGATATTCCGCTTCCAAATCTTTCACTTGTTGCCAACTGCGTTGCAGTAGTACCGCTGATTCTAGCTGTACTGCCTTGAGGTTAGCGCCAATTTCTATGGGATCGCAGGTGACGGTCGCACCGACGAGTAAACTAAAAGCGGGACTGCTATCCTGACCAACGAGCAACACGCGCTTACCTTGGGATGCAAATCTCTTAGCAGCGGCGATCGCCACGGTCGTTCTTCCAGTCCCACCCTTTCCTAAAAAGGTCAAAATTAAGGCCATTTGTTTCTGTTTTGAGCCACTTGAACCTTTCTTATGTTAATGGTCGATCGCGGGAGTGACAGGTTGGTTTCCCCACTGTTCCCACCGCGATCGCCCCCCTTACAGGGCTTGGACTTCATCCTCAAAGAACCAGGTGGTAAGTCCGCTATCCAACTGAACCACCACTCCAACCCCGCTGCCATCCGTCATTTTAAAATCTTTGATGGTGCCGACGGGATTAGTTTTAATTTTGGCGACCGCATCAGCAGACAATCTTTCTCGGAGGCGGGTAACTTTGACCTTTTGACCGATTTTCATTTGAAATCCTGTGGGTTTCCTCTGATTGAACCATTCCACAGTTTATCAGTGCTTGTCGCTGATTATGAAGCCTTTGAACAAAGGTTAAGGGAGGAATTTTCTACCTTGACCCCTTGCTCCTGTGGTCTTCATCTCGTCCCCTAACCGAACTCATCATGCTTGCCAAACGAATTTTACCCTGTTTAGATGTCAAAGCCGGTCGTGTTGTCAAGGGAATCAACTTTGTCAACCTCAAGGATGCCGGAGACCCTGTAGAACTGGCTCAGGTTTACAATGAAGCTGGTGCCGATGAGTTGGTGTTTCTGGATATCACCGCTACTCATGAGGACCGGGATATTATTTTTGACGTAGTGTACCGCACTGCAGAACAGGTTTTTATCCCCCTGACCGTCGGGGGTGGGATCCAATCCTTAGAAACCATTAAAAAATTGTTAAGAGCCGGGGCAGATAAAGTCAGCATCAATTCCGCCGCAGTGCGAAACCCTGATTTTATTAATGAAGCCAGCGATCGCTTTGGGAATCAATGTATTGTCGTGGCGATCGATGCCCGTCGCCGCACCGATCCAGAAAATCCCGGTTGGGATGTGTATGTGCGTGGGGGTCGTGAAAATACCGGCATCGATGCGATCGCCTGGGCGAAAGAAGTCGAACAACGGGGATGCGGAGAATTACTCGTCACCAGTATGGATGCTGATGGCACTCAGGCGGGTTATGACTTAGAACTCACTCGCACCATCGCCCAACAAGTCCAAATTCCCGTGATTGCCTCCGGAGGCGCTGGAAACTGCCAACATATTTATGAAGCCCTCACCACCGGGCAATCAGAAGCGGCCCTACTAGCCTCTTTGTTACATTACGGGCAACTGAGCGTTTCTGAGATTAAAACCTACCTCGCCGAACGGCAAGTCCCCATCCGCCAATTGTAAACGAAAGTCTCCACAACTCTAAACTTGGATGGGCCCAGCCCACCTAAAAGCACCCCACAATCAGTCTGAGCCTACATTGGGTGTAGCCTAGGCGACCGCCCCTAGTCCGTTCATCCGATGAGCTTCCACCCTTGAGGATGCCGGTTTTTGTAGACTGCCTCCCGAACGCGATCGGCATCCTGTCCCTAATTCCTCCTTAAATCTTTGCCCTCTCTCGCAAGTATGAATATTGTATTAAGCTTTACGACGTAACAGGCATTACCTATTCCTGGAAATTGCCTGCGAATGCTTACTCTGCATGGATTGTATTCCCCCTCCTTTCCAATGGGTAGGAGTGGGATTTTTTCTGTAGCTCTACCCACTTAATCTGAGAGGATGTTAAAATATGTAAAGTAATGGGGGAATATATGTAAAGTTATGATTCTGATCCTCATAATCGTCATAGCTTTGGTGGCCTGGTCCCTGCACCTAATGCAGCAAGCCGTCGATAAAAATGAATTTTCGCTGATGCTGGCAGGAACCTTAGTCGCAATGGCTGCGGCAGCAATGATGGCCGTCTATTTCCTGATGGGCGACTATATGCTATATGTCCGAGAAATGGCGAATCGAGGAGTGCTAGATTCTTATTACACCTCCACCAGCGCAGTGAGTGTTAATCCTTGGATAGAACCTGGAACAATAGAGTATTATGCACCGAGCGATCGCGCCCCACTGCTGCCATAGTTCTAAAAATTCCACAAGGGGCGCACCCCAGTTTATCCAGCCTAAAATCCTCTCAGAGCAAGGATTACCAGACTCAAGCACAATAGGTTTGAAAAATTTTTACAAACCTAGTTGACAAATTAATCGGGTTCGTGCCAATATAATAAAGCGCTGAACGGGGCTATAGCTCAGTTGGTAGAGCACCTCAATGGCATTGAGGGGGCCAGCGGTTCGAGTCCGCTTAGCTCCATATAAATCAAGAAGAGAGACACAATATGATTGTGTCTCTCTTTTTTTGTTTTGTATCCGGGAGAGGCGAACTCTCTTTGTTCTCGATTTGCACGCTTCGAGATCCAAGACTCCCCCTGAATTTAACAATAGCCATAAGGCACTACAGTCTGTGATTGTTACCCCTCATAAACCAATTCTAAGGGCGCTCAGACTCGTAAATCATCAGCAGAAACTTAGAGAAAAAACACGGAATTAATTACAAATTGAGTCCGGGGAAAACTTTGATTCCCGCGATCCCTATGATTTTCTGCTTATTGGATTCTTGATCCCCAACTAGCACAGGCCATTATTCTCCTGAATTAAATCCGGCGATCGCTTCTTGTTACCTGACTTCTTTGAGTCTTAATACTTATCCCAAAAGCAATACCAAATTTTCACAATAAAACTGTTACAATTTATACTAAATTTACAATTTATATGGATTTTTCGGTTAGGCTACAAATAACAAGGAAATTAATCCGAGCGTGCTGACATCCCGCGCCACTCCATACGCGATCGCCTAACTTCACTCCGGCACGGGATCACCGATTGCTCCGCCCTTTATTCCCCAAATTATAAATCTATGGTTTTATCAACGCCCTTAACACAACTTGCACCTTCTCCGGCTTACATTTGTCCCCATGACCGCGCCTGCACCTACCTGGGACAAGCGGCCCTGGCCTTAGAAATGGATCCGAACATCTTGCGGATTCTGGAACAACCCCGCAAAGTTGTCACTGTTTCCATTCCCGTACTCCTAGATAATGGCGAAGTCCAAGTTCTGGCCGGACATCGAGTCCAACATTGTGATGTTCTGGGACCCTATAAAGGTGGCACTCGTTATCATCCCGCCGTTACCTTACAGGAATTATCCGCCTTAGCCATGCTTATGACCTGGAAATGCGCCTTAGTCGGAATTCCATACGGAGGGGCCAAAGGTGGCATTGCGATCGAGCCCAATCGTTACTCTGTTCGCGAACTCGAACGGATTACTCGCCGCTATACCAGCGAACTGATTAAAGACATTGGACCGGCGATCGATATTCCAGCCCCAGATATTGGCACATCTGCCCAAGAAATGGCCTGGATGATGGACACCTATTCCATGAACGTTGGTCATGCCGTCCCAGGAGTCGTCACCGGAAAACCGTTATCCATCGGCGGTTCCAAAGGTCGCGCGATGGCAACAGGACGGGGTGTAATGATTACGATCCGGGAAGCATTAGCGGAACGGGGACAAACCTTATCTCAAACCAGGATTGCAATTCAAGGGTTTGGTAAAGTTGGCGCGGCAGCAGCAGCGTTACTCCATGAAGCAGGGGCCAAAATTATTGCTGTGTCCGATGTCTCTGGCGCATTTTTCGCCGAAAATGGCTTAGACATCCCCTCATTGGAAGGGTATGCCCGAGAGAATAAGGGCAGTTTAAGAGGATTTCCTGATGCAGAACTCATTACTAACGCTGAATTATTGGCCCTACCCTGTGATGTGCTCATTCCAGCAGCCCTAGAAGACCAAATTACCGAGGACAACGCCGATCAGGTGCAAGCGCAAATTATCGCAGAAGCAGCCAATGCGCCCGTCACTTTAATGGGCGATCGGCTCCTAGAAGCCCGAGGAGTCACTGTCCTCCCGGATATTTTAGCCAATGCCGGAGGCGTGGTGGTCAGTTATCTGGAATGGGTGCAAGGTCAATCCTACGTCTTTTGGGATGAGGAACGGGTCAACCGTGAGATGGAAGGGTTGATGGTGCAAGCTTATCACCGAGTCAGTGAACTCGCCCAAAACCAGGGGATTCCTTTGAGACAAGCGGCTTATATGTTAGGAGTCGGGCGCGTAGCTGAGGCATTACGAGATCGAGGTCTCTATCCATAATTTCAGCCCATAATCTTTCAACAACCATAGACCCCGGCCTCCAAATGGAGACGGGGGTTTTTTGGGGTTACTTCTATATATAGAAAGGCCATAGAAATACCCGGTTGAGGATCCTTGTCTGTCTGGGGATGGAGAAATTTTATTCAGGGTGATCGGTCTTACCACCCTATGATCAACCAATTCTTCAAAAAATTTCTATCTTTAAACCCTTTACAGGCAAGTCTTCCAGACTTTTTCGTCAAAAAGTTTAAAAAAATCCCCAAAAACGCTTGACAAACCCGGGAGGGTTAGTTAAAGTAGTAAAGCGCGGTGAG
>CBFGOM010000199.1:0-11607 GCA_965650385.1 uncultured Oscillatoriaceae bacterium | reverse complement strand
TAACGCCGGACACACTGGACCAGTTTTCGGGACCTTGATACTCCAACTGATGGGGACAAGGCAATACCTTGTCCCCATCGCTAGGATTTAGAACTCACCCGCTAAGGCGGCGACACACCGATCGCAAATAGTCGGATCTTCCTCCGATTCACCAACGTGAGTCGAGTAGTTCCAACACCGATCGCATTTCTGTCCTTCTGCATCCACCACACCGATTCCCCATCCGTTGACTTGTGCGGTATATTTCAACGCTTCTAGTCGTTGGGGGTTGTCTAGCACTTCAACTTGGGAGGTGATGAACAGATACCGTAGTTCGTCTACACCGTTGCAAATGGTTTGGGGGACGGGGACGACTGGGGTTGGAGAGGTTACCGTTGCTGCGTGGGGGGCGATCGCTTCTTCGATTGCCTCTTCAAATGCCTCTATTGCCTCGATCGCTGCATCGGTTTGGGTTTTGCCGAGGACATAGTTACTCACCGAGGCAATGGTATCTGTGAGTTCTTTGCGGTTATTGGCGCGTAAGACATAGCGATTGACAAACCATCCACTGTATCCGATACCAATTAGTTCCAGTAAACCTGGAAGCAAGGGGAAATCAGCGATCGCCTCTACAATTGCGCCTAAGACAATCAGGGAGACAGTCCCACTCACAATTAATCCCAAACTGACTAGGGGTCGGCGATAGTCGGCGAAAAATAGTCCGATATAGCGGGGTAATTCTGCCATGACTGCTAAGGCAGCATTAAGCAGTTGCTGCCATTGGGGGATATCTTCCCGTGAGGGAGGGGTTACCGTTGTCTGTGGGAGGGTGATTGTCTTTGCTGGCGTGTCTTCCGGGGGATTGGCGACCGTGGTGGTGGTGGTAGGGACGGTTCCTACCGATCGCGCGGGGTTCAGTGTCCCTAATGTTTGTCGCAGTGAGATATCCTCAACGTATAACAAGACTTTCGCCTCTAAGGAAGACCCGACGGCTTTATCTTGACGCGCCTTTTCTAGCACTTGGTTTACTTCCCCGCGTAGTTGGCGCAGGGTTTGCCAGGTTTTGGCGAGTTCCGGTTGTTTCCAATGGTCTTCTACCTGTACCCAACCTGCTTCAAATACAGAGTTATACGGGGTAGGATAGGGGAGATTTTGCCAGATATCTTCGGCGATATGGCACAAAACCGGGGCGACTGCTTTGGCGAGGTTTTCCAGGGCGATCGCCAGGACGGTTTGACAGCTTCTGCGCCGTTTGGCATCCACTGCACTGATATACAAGCGGTCTTTGGCAATATCTAGGTAGAAATTGGACAAATCGACCACGCAGAAATTCTGCACGGTTTGGAAGAACCGGAAGAATTGATAACTCTCAAAGGCATCGGTAACCTCAGAAAAAATCTCGGTCATTCGATGCAGCATATATCGATCTAATTCTGGCAGTTCTTCATAGGGAACTGCATCTTTGGCCGGGTCAAAATCCTCTAAATTCCCCAACAAGAAGCGGGCTGTGTTGCGGATTTTCCGATAGACATCCGATAGCTGCTTGAGGATATTTTTACCGATGGGAACATCGGAAGAATAATCCACAGAAGAAACCCATAATCGGAGAACATCCGCCCCATAAGGAGGTTCTTCTTTTTGGTTTTTGCCGCCGTCGATGATGATCGCTGGATCGACGACATTGCCGAGGGATTTGCTCATTTTGCGGTTGTTCTCATCGAGGACAAATCCATGAGTCAACACGCTTTTATAAGGGGCGATACTATTATTAGCAACGCTGGTGAGTAAGCTGGATTGGAACCAGCCGCGATGTTGGTCAGACCCTTCTAAATAGAGGTCTGCGGGATAGCGTAATTCTTCGCGACCCCCGACGACTGCGGCCCAGGAGGAACCGGAATCGAACCAGACATCCATTGTGTCAGTGCCTTTGCGGTAGGTTTTGCCGTTGCTGCGGTAGGGTTCGGGTAAGAGGTCTTCAATGGGCAATTCCCACCAAGCATCGGACCCTTTTTCGGCGACGATCGCCTGAACATGAGCGATGGTTTCTTCGGTCATTAAGGGTTCGCCGGTTTCTTCTTCATAAAACACCGGAATGGGAACGCCCCAACTGCGTTGGCGGGAGATACACCAATCGGACCGTTCTGATACCATTGCCGCAATCCGATTTTCTCCTTGGGCGGGAACCCATTTGACTTCGGAAATCGCTTTCATGGCTTCGTCCCGGAATCCATCGACGGAAGCAAACCATTGTTCTGTTGCCCGAAAGATGGTGGGTTTTTTGGTGCGCCAATCGTAGGGATATTTATGAACGTAAGGCTCTTCTTTTAGGAGGGATTTTGCTTTTTTTAAGGCTTCGATGACGGCGGTATTCCCTTCATCCAAAACATTTAATCCGGCAAATTCTCCTGCTTCTTCGGTAAAGTTGCCGTTACCATCGACGGGGGCTAAGATGGGTAAGCCATAGCGTTGGCCGACTTGGTAATCTTCTAAACCATGTCCGGGGGCAGTATGTACGAGTCCGGTCCCGGATTCGGTGGTGACGTAATCGCCGCCAATGACTACGGGACTGGTGCGATCGCAGAGGGGATGCTTATACTCACATCCTTCTAAGTCTTTGCCTTTGATTTTACCTTGGACTGTGAGAGGCGTTCCTAGGGTTTCAGAAAGGCGATCGACTAATTCCGCAGCAACAATCAGGAATTTGCCCGATGCTGGTTCATAGTCCGGTCCGGTTTCCACCACAGCATATTCCAGTTGGGGATTCACACTCACCGCTAAGTTTCCGGGAATTGTCCAAGGAGTCGTCGTCCAGATTCCCACCCATAGTTGTTTCATGTAGGGTTTAAGTGAGGCAGCGGTATCCGCTAACTTCGTGATGTGGAATGCGGCATAGATACTCCGCGAGGTGTGACCTTCTGGATACTCTAATTCCGCTTCGGCGAGGGCGGTTTGAGAACTCGGACTCCAATGCACGGGTTTTCGTCCTCGGTAGATATAGCCTTTTAGGACCATCTTACCAAAGACGCCAATTTGGGCGGCTTCGTATTCGGGTTTTAACGTGAGATAGGGATTTTCCCAATCTCCCCACACCCCATACCGTTTGAAGCTTTCTTTTTGTTCCTCAACGGTTTTCAAGGCAAATTCTTGGGCTTTCTGGCGCAATTTTAAGGGCGTCAGGTTTTGACGTTCCTTGGATTTCATCGCCTGTAGCACTTTCAGTTCGATGGGCAATCCATGACAATCCCAACCGGGGACATAGCGGACTTGATGTCCCCGCAGTAACTTATACTTGTTGATGATGTCTTTGAGGACTTTGTTCAGGGCGTGTCCCATGTGCAGGGACCCATTGGCGTAGGGCGGCCCATCATGGAGGATGAATAACTCACCGGGATTGTTCTGTGACAGGCGTTCATAGATTTGATGATCGGCCCAAAATTTCTGGAGTTCAGGTTCCCGCTTGACGGCGTTGGCCCTCATGTCAAAGCCAGTTTTAGGCAGGTTGACGGTATCTTTATAACTTTTTGCTTCGGTCACAGCCAAATCCTAATTATTATAGAACAGTTTTCAGTTTATTATAAACAGGAGTTTGGTCAGTTTTGGGATGTAATTCCCGTGGCAACAACTGGCGGAGGATAAATCCCTCCCCTGTAAAAGCGCGATCGCGATCGCCTCTACAAGGGGTTTAAAACCCCATTAAAACCCTGCTGTATAAGACTTTCAGTGGTAAACCATCCCGATGGGAAGGGTTTAAATGGGATAGCTGCCTGCGGTAACGACGCGATCGCGTCCCAGGGCTTTGGCGCGGTAAAGGGCGGTATCTGCGGCCCGAATTAGGTCATCTCCGGTGAAACCTGCGGTGGGAAAGCAAGCAATTCCCAAGGAAGCGGTAATGATTCCCAATAATTCCCCGCGATGTTCTAAAACTAGGTTTTTAATCGCTTCTCGGATTTGTTCGGCGCGACGATAGGTTTCTGATAAGGTGGCTTCGGGTAAAATGAGGGTTAATTCTTCCCCTCCGTAGCGGCAGGCAATATCTGAACCCCGAATATTTTTCCGTAATAATTCTCCCACTTGTCGCAACACCGCATCCCCAGCATCATGGCCGAAGGTATCGTTAAAATGCTTGAAATGGTCAATATCAATCATGACGATGCCAACGGATTGATCCTGACGGTGAGCCCGTTGAAGTTCTCTCTCTAGGGTTTCTTCTAAGTAACGGCGATTAAACAGTCCGGTGAGGGAATCCCGAATACTTTGGGCATGGAGTGTTTCCCTCAGTTTAATATTAGCTAATGCTAAAGCAATTTGTTCCGAAACCGTGCGGGCTAACTGTTGTTTTCCGTCGCTTAATCGCCCCTTATGGCTGGAAATTAAATACAGCAATCCCGAGATACTTCCCTGGGCCATCATGGGGAGACAAAGGGATTCTACGGGGGTAGGGTGGGGGTGAAAATGGTCGCAAAATAAACTAAACGGACTATTATCTACCCGATGCGATCGCCCTCGTCGTAAAGCCCAGCATTCATGCGGGGCAAACCACGGTTTACTCCCGGGAAGTTTTCCCCATGTGGCAACCGTTTCCACGCGATTTTTAAAGACATCGATCGCCGCTAGTCCCCCAGAACAGGATGGGAATAACTGAGGCAGTTTGAGTCCGATCGCTTTGTAGGCTTCCTCTAAGGTTTCACAAGCTTGCAACAACTCATTCATTTCCCCCAATAAAGCCATTTCTCGATTGCGTTGTTTCAGTTCTTCCACCCAACGAATCAGCTTATCATTGGCTTGTTGCAAGGTCGCTTCAGATTGTTTATCTTCGGTAATATTGCGAAAGGTTACAGTAAACCCGTCCTCTAGTTTGACGGCCATCATTTTAAACCAAGCCTGGATTCCTTCATGGTCATAATAAAATTCTAATTCTAAGGGTTGATGAGTATTCACCACCTCCACATACCGTTCAAATAATCCAGCGTCCAAATTTCCCGGCATTTCTTGGAGTAGATATTTTCCCAGGATCTCTTCCCGTCGGCGTCCCACGATTTTCTCGGCAGTGGGATTGATCGTTAACCACTGAAAATCAACGATATTTTTTTCAGAATTTCGGATAGCTTTGAAAGCCATAATGCCATCCAAAGAACTATTTAAAACCCCCGTCAGTAAGGATTCAGAGTCGTGCAAAGCTTGAACCATCTGGTGGCGATCGGTCATATCCCGTGCTACCCAGATGACAGAGTGAGGGGAAAGGGGAGAAATCGTGGCAGTAAATCGCTTTTGTTCTTTTTCGAGGTTTAAAATGTAATCAAACTGAATGGAACTCTCGGTTTCTAAAGACTGGCGAATTACCCCTAAAAAGGTTTCGGATTGGGAGCCATTAAAAAAAAGTTCCAGGGTCTGGCTGATTAACTGAGAAGTGTCTTCGGAACGAAATAAGGTCGGATGAGTAGGCGCGACTTTGATTTGATTTCGGGTTTCATCAATAACAAGAATAATATCACTTGAAGAGGCAAAAGCCGCCCGAAAAACCTTTTCTTCCTCGGTTAAAACTCGTTCCTGTTGTAGCAAATCAACCCAGATCAATATATCTTTTTCGCTCTCATTTAAAGTCGCTTTTGCCGAGGGATTCGTCAAGCAGATTGCTGGGGGGATAGCGGTCTCATCTATTTTTAAGTTGGCTTTAATATAAGGCATGATTTTAATTCGATTTCCCTTCCGACTTTTTGGACGTTTTTTGTAACCAATAGACCCGGAACGAGAAAAGGATTTCAATCGGGAAACTAAGGATTTTTTAGGATGATTTGGAGAGCTAAACTCGGCTAATTCCTGATGCTGAATGGGGAGCGAATGATCCAAAAGTGTACCGGAGGGAGATACATAAAATCTCTGCATCAGTCGGGAGGGGGTGAGGCACCCGACAAGTTGATTATTGGAATCACTAAGAATGGGAAGGTAATGAATTCCTTGCTGAAACCACTGAAGAATCCTGCCAATATCGCGACAGTCGGACTCTTTGATAGAAATAGAACATTTTTGCATGACCGATGCAACCGTCGTTTTTTTCAACGAAGTTTTGGTTTCTAAAAATTCAACAATATGTCGGGGAGTTAATAACCCGATCGCCTGAGTCTCATCTATAACAAAAAGGCAAGGTTCTACGGCCTCTTCTCCAGAAGAGGATTCAGCAGGGGGGTTCAAGGAAGAGACCGGACCGTTAGCTGATCGCCCCTGACTCTTCATTAATGCGATCGCCTCAACCAAGGGGGTATTTGCGGCAACAATCTGGACATTTCGGTCAATTGCAGATTCTATATCGAACGAACATAACAAACGATTTGCTTCCAGCATCGACTTTCCCTTAGTCTCATCAGAATCATCCTTTCGACCAGCCCCCAATCTTTTTCTCGCTTTGCGCTTAAAGGCGAGTGAAGCTTCTGCACCCTCCGCCTTCTGAATCAGTGGCGATCGCACCACTCTATTCCGTTGCCCTCTCCCTTTTTCCTGAAGTGACCCTCTCGAATCAACTCCCCCCTTTGGCTGGTACTAATTGCTAGTTTAGCTTATTTTAGATTCATATTAGAGAGGAAATAAAAATATCTCGTGTTATTTTTAAACGGGACTCGAAGCCCTATTTCAATAGAGTTGTGCCCTCATTCTATACCTCCCTTGCTCCAAGGGGGGATAGGACTGTCTCTTGCTAATTATCCAAGGGATTTCATTCTAAAGCCAACTGCTACCGGGGATAGCTTTAAACAAACTTTATTTTTCCTGCTATAATTAAAACCTAAAATAAGGAATAAAATCTAATTTTTGTTAGAGGCGAAGGAACCGCGAAAGGATGACCAACGACCAACCCAGTATGACCAGACTAGAACGCCAAACACCCCACAGTGGATACCATTGGAATAGTAGTCCACGCCGGTTTTTTGAAGGGTGGTATTACCGGGTCACCTTACCGACGGACCGCCAAACTTTTGCCTTTATGTATTCTATCGAAGACCCCGCAGGGGGTTCCCCCTATAGTGGGGGCGGGGCTCAAATTTTAGGGCCCGATGATGGCTATTTATGCCGCACCTTTCCCGATGTTAAAGGATTTTGGGCCTGGTCTAGTAGTTTAGCCTTGGGTCATTGGGGAAAAACCGAGTTACCTTACCCACCGAACTATTTATCCCCCCAGGAGTTCGATCGCTACATTGAACAAGGCTATCAAGGGACCGCCACTTGGCATCAGGGTAAATTGTGCGACCCTGGAACTGGACAGCATTGCGAGTGGCAATACGCCATCTCCCCGATCTACGGATGGGGCGATCGCCAGCGGGGTCAGTTAGCAACCGCCGGTTTACTCTCATTTTTACCGATGTTTGAACCCGGTTGGCAAATTTTGATGGCCCACGGTTTGGCAACAGGTTGGATAGACTGGAACGGCAAGCGCTATGAATTTGCCAATGCCCCTGCCTACGCCGAGAAAAACTGGGGGGGGGCCTTTCCCGAAAAATGGTTTTGGGTTAATTGTAACTGCTTTGACGACGAACCCGACCTCGCTTTAACTGCCGGAGGGGGACGCCGGGGAGTCCTGTGGTGGATGGAGTCCGTGGCCCTGATTTGTATCCATTATCGCGGGGAGTTTTATGAATTTGTCCCCTGGAATTCTCAAGTGAGTTGGGAGATTGATCCGTGGGGTCGGTGGCAAATGCAGGCGAGTAACGATCGCTTTACCGTCGAACTCACCGCCACCACAGATCAACCGGGAACACGCCTGCGTGCACCCACCCAAGAGGGATTAACCTTTGTTTGCCGAGATACGATGCAGGGTCACCTCACTCTCACCCTGCGATCGCGACTTGGGGGCCAATCTTCGGTAATTTTCCAAGCAACCAGTTCCCTATGTGGGGTCGAAACCGGCGGCGGTCCTTGGACTGAAACTTGGCGATCGGCGTGATTAATCTTAGAATCATGAGTGCTTACACAATTGCTAGACATTCGGTTTATTGCTAGAAACAAGAATAGTAATATCCCGATCGCCACTCCCTAGGGTTAGGATAACTACCCGCCCTATTGAAAGTATAGCCACAACCGAAACAACCCCAAATCTTAGCGCCAGATATTACCGTCTATGTCTATGAAAACGTTATTTTTTTGAGTTCCCTTACTACAAACCTCAACCCCATCCACCCCCTCTCCCCTATCCTCCCAATCTTCCCCATCTCCCCAATCCTCCCCATCCCATGACCAACCACAAATGACCAAGGACAAATCCTGTACTATTAGGGTGAAGTGCGTTCAGAGAGACTAGCAAACATGAGTGCAGCAGGCACCTCAGAGGAAATCGTATTTGGTACCGATGGATGGCGGGGGATTATCGCCCGGGATTTTACCTTTGCCAACGTACGGAAGGTGACGAGGGCGATCGCCGCTTATCTGGAAACTGCCTACAGTAAAGATAAACCCGTTTTAATTGCTTATGACCCCCGCTTTTTAGCAGACCAATTTTCTCAAACAGCGGCGGAAGTCTTAGCAGATTTGGGGTGGACTGTCAAGATGACGGACCGGGATTGTCCAACCCCGGTGATTGCTTATAATGCCCGCCATCTGAATACGGCGGGTGCGTTGATGTTCACCGCATCCCACAACCCAGCCCCTTACTGTGGCATTAAATATATCCCCGATTATGCGGGTCCTGCTACCCCAGAAATCACCGATACCATTGTCGCAAATATTGCCAAGGCATCGGATGCACCGCCCTCGGGTAAGAATACCGATAAAATTTCCATTTTTGACCCTAAACCCGCTTATTTGGAATTTCTCTACACGCTGCTGGATGTAGATACCATTCGCAAGGCGAAACTCAAGGTCAAATATGATGCATTGTATTCCACGTCCCGGGGTTATTTAGACCTAGTTTTAGACCATTGTGGTTGCGAAACCGAAAGCTTCCACACTTGGCGAGATGTCCTGTTTGGGGGAGGAATGCCCGAACCCAAAGGGGAAATGCTGGTGGAGTTGGTCGATGCGGTCAAAAAAGATAATGCCGATTTGGGTTTGGCAACCGATGGAGATGCCGATCGCTTTGGAATTGTGGATGAAAAAGGGAATGTTCTTACCCCTAATACCATCCTGCTTCTCTTAGCAAAACATTTGCTCCAAAATAAAGGTAAAAAAGGCGCGATCGTCCGCACAGTTGCCACGACTCATCTGTTAGATAACCTGGCCGAAAAATACGGTTTAACCCTCTATGAAACCGCTGTTGGGTTTAAATATGTTGGGGAAAAAATGCGGGAAACGGATGTGCTCATCGGCGGGGAAGAATCCGGCGGTTTGAGCATCTTGGGTCACATCCCCGAAAAAGATGGCATTCTGGCTGATATGTTGGTGGCTGAAGCAGTCGCCTTCGCGGGTAAACCCTTGAGTCAATTGGTGGAAGAGGTGATCGCTGAAGCGGGCGGTCCTCTCTATAACAACCGTCTGGATTTACACTTGACCGAAGCCCACAAAGCGGCAGTTCTGGACGCTTACCTGAAAAATCCCCCAACAGAAGTGGCAGGAATTCAAGTCAAAGAAGTGGGGCGCAAAGATGGAATTAAACTCTATCTTGAAGATGGCGGATGGGTGTTACTCCGTCCCTCGGGAACCGAACCTTTGATTCGGGTTTATATGGAAACAAGTTCTCCTGAAAAGCTCCAAAAAGTCGGCCAAGAAATGCAGGCAAAAATCGATAAACTGGCTCCGGTTGCTGCCTAGTAACCCCCAGGCAACGGCAGGGGTTTAAATCCCTGCCGTTTGGTGTTTTAAATGAGGTAAAAATCGTATGCAAATTAACCAAATCATTCCCACTTTAGTGAGTGCGATCGCTGCCTTTTGGGTCGTTGCGATCGCTCTCCTATCCGTCCAAAATGCTACCCCGGTTTCTTTACAATTTTTGGGATTTAGTTCGATTCAGCTTCCGGTAGGTCTGGTCTTAGCCGCTAGTACCGGATTAGGGATGATTGGAGGTGCACTGGCCCTATCTTTGTTGAGTAAGAGGCGAAATTTTTCCTGAGTTTTAATACTCGGGTTCCATTGCACTACAATATTGCACTACAATTTAGTGAATTTAAAACCTTGACAAAAGGGCGGAAATCGGATAAGAGTTTAACTCAATTCCCCAACTCTGATCGCCTGGTCCGATCGCCTAAACTTTTATATTTAACTCCGCTCTAACCGCATTTAAAGTCTCGACCTAGCTCCCTAAAAATCCCTTTAACCTATTTTTAACAAGCCATGCACCAAGCAAGATTAGCGCGGCGGTTTTCCTTAGTCCTGTTAGGGACAACCTTCTCTAGTTCCATGCTTACGGCAGTCGGGGCGATCGCCTCCGTGCCCCTCTCCACTACCCCCATCCCGGCGATCGCCGCTGCGCCGGAACTGAGAATCTGGGAATTTGACCCCTATACCAATGAACTGCAAATTACCGTCCCCGAGGGTATTACTCCAGACTATTCCATCCTCACCGACCCGCTGCGGATTGCGATCGATATCCCCAATGGCGACAATCCCGTACAATCCAGTGCGGAAAACTATCAAGGGCTAGTCCGGGAAATTCGGATTGCGCAAATGGACTCGGGAGTGACCCGAATTGTCATGGAATTTGCACCCGGAGTCACCCTCGACTCCAACGCCGTCACCATCACCCCGATCGGGCAAAGTAATCGCTGGGTGATTCGTCCCTCCGTGCAACTGGCAGACTCCCTACCCACTACGGTAACGGAAGCGACTGCGGACGTTCGCACCCTGCCCATGTTACCGCTATCTGCTGCGAATCAGCCCCCTGCTATTTCCTTGCCGTCACCCACCCCAGAATCGGCAGAATTTAGCCCGAATTCAGAACTGGAGCAAATGCCCATTCTGAATGTCCCACCCCCGCCACCGCCACCGCAACTGTCAGAATTAAACATCCCAGTTGAAGATGCCCGATCGCTCGAAGTAACCGACCCGTTAGACTTTGAATTGCCGGTGGAAACCCCAACCGCCGCCAATAGTAGCCCCACCGTCACCGTTCCTCCCGTGGAAAGTTCCTCCGTTGAGGAGGCGATCGCGCAGAGTACCCCAGTTCCGGTGACTGTGGAGCCAGAAATTGCACCCCCCGCACCCTCGCCCACCCTGGAAACACCCAGGGCTCTGAATCCCGAGACTGATAGTATCCTCGCCTTTGGGCAACCCCTGCCGACAACCGGGGCGATCGCCACGGGTCCCGCACCTGTAAGCGCTGAAACTCCCCCATCTCTACCCGAAGAAGTCGCCGCAAATATCCCTTCTGATGTGTTGCTCTCTTCTGGAACGGTCCTGGTTCTGACCTATCCAGGGTCTGTGGCGATCGCCTTAGAAGATAACCTCCCCAGACAAGAAGTCTTGATTGTCTATTCCGACATTTACGATCGCACCGGCCAATTAATGGCCCCGGTTGGCACCCCAGTGATTGGTAGTTTCGTACGCGATCGGGGCAACATCCGCTTCCAAACCCAATCCATCATCCTCAAAGGTCGTGCTATCCCCTTCCTGGCGGAATCCGAACCCCTGGACGGCAATCGAGATATTTCCCAGAGAAGAACCCTGAGCTAAACCGCCAAGGACCGCGCCAGCAACGGCCCCTACTGCGGAGTA
>CBFGOM010000198.1:0-11635 GCA_965650385.1 uncultured Oscillatoriaceae bacterium | reverse complement strand
ATTGGGATTAAAAAATTTATTTATGATTTATGGGGAGATACGGTTAATATTGCCTCTCGGATGGAATCTCACGGGATTCCAGGGGCGATTCAAGTCACTCGGGAAACCTATCAGTTTTTGAAGGGGGAGTATGTGTTTCAGGAACGAGGGAAAGTATTTATTAAGGGGAAGGGAGAAATGACGACTTATTTATTAATGGGGAAAAATCCAGGGGATATTGAGGATGAAAAGCCAGAGAATTAAGGAAATTAATTCTCCCCAAATGTTAAAAGGATGATACCCAATCGGGTTATCTCTCTGCCGCTGCGTAGGCAGGCTTTGTCCGCAAACGCCCCAAGCTTGAGCCTGTGGGTTTTTGTTTTTATCAACCTTTAAAACCCCGATTTCGCATGATTATTTTTTCCGCAGTTGTCCGACGACTTCTATCAAATGTCGGGGATCAATGGGTTTAGGAATATGCATCTGAAATCCAGCGGCGAGGGCGAGAATACGGTCCTCGGTGCGAGTATAAGCGGTGAGGGCGGCAGCGGGAATTTTTCCGCCTTGTTCTGGGGGTAAGGTGCGGATTTGGCGAATTAAGCTATAGCCATCTTCTCCGGGCATTCCGATATCACTCAGGAGAATTTGGGGTTGCATTTTTTGGATTAAAGCGATCGCCTCGGCAGTGGAGGCAGCAGCAAAAACTTCAGCCCCATATTGTTCTAAGGCAGTGATTAAAAACTCCCGAGTATCAAATTCATCATCCACGACTAAGATTTTTAACCCGGCGAGTTCTGAGAAGGATTGATCGGACTCTATCGATGACGGTGCTAAACATTGTTCCTGTATCCCCTCACTTGTATCCTGTAAGCGGGGAAGTTGCACCACAAAGGTAGACCCTTTTCCAGGTCCGGGACTCTGAGCAAAAATCTGGCCGCCATGCAATTCAACGAGATTACGAACGATCGCCAACCCGAGTCCTAATCCCCCATGCGATCGCGTGGTTTTGCTATCCGCCTGCCGGAACCGTTCAAACATATAAGGCAGAAATTCCGGTTCAATGCCGATTCCGGTATCACTAATCCGGATTTGTATCCAGTTTTCCACTCGCGCTAAACAAATCTCCACTTGTCCGCCTTCTGGGGTAAATTTTACCGCATTGGAGAGCAGATTCCAGACGACTTGTTGCAGGCGATCGCCATCGGCGGAAACCAACCCCACTCCGGGATCAAGGGTGGTTATGAGCTTGATTTTTTTAATTTCGGCGGTAGGACGCACGGTATTGATGGCAGCTTCAATCGCCGGGGTTAATTGCAATGGACGCAGGTAGAGGCGAATTTTGCCCCGAATGATGCGCGAAATGTCCAGGAGGTCTTCAATTAACTGGGTTTGCATTTCGGCGTTGCGTTCGATGGATTCCAGGGCCTGAGCCATTTTTTCCGGGTTGAGTTTGCGGCGACGCAGCAGGCGAGACCAGCCTAAAATCGCATTTAAGGGCGATCGCAACTCGTGTGAGACAATTGCCAAAAATTCGTCTTTCATGCGACTGGCGGCCTCTGCTTGCCTGCGGGCTTCCTGTTCGCGCAGGAGCAATTCTTCTCGCTGGCGTTCGGCTAACTTGCGATCGCTGATATCATAGAACATCACCACCCCTGCGACAATTCGTCCCGCTAAATTTTTCACGGGTTTAGCACTCACGCACAAAATCTGAGAGTGACCATTGGTGAGAGGAATTTCAATTTCATCATCAATGATCGTCTCACCCAAGGTAATGGCGCGAGACATGGGCAATTCCCGGCGGTGATAGGGTCGTCCATCGGGATGAATGCCTTGGAACAAGCGATCCTCTTCTAAATGTTGGTCGTCGGCGATCGCCCCGGTCAAAATGGCTTGAGCTTGCTTGTTACTGAGTAGCACTTTGCCCGAAGGCGCCTCAGCAACGATCGCACCAGCGGGCATTTGTTGCAGGACTGCTTTTAACAGTTGTTGCTCAAATTCCAGTTGTTTAAGCAGGCGATCGCGTTCTTCTTCTGCCTTTTTCCGTTCCGTGATATCCAGAAGAACTCCCCCCATCCGCACTGCAATCCCCTTGTCATCATAAAAAGCTCGACCTTTAGCGGCAATCCACCGCAGGGATTTATCGGGTCGGATAATCCGATACTCAATGTCATAATCGGCCTGATCCGTAATCGCACGTTGTACCGCCCGATTTACCCGGTCCCGGTCCTCGGGATGCAAACATTCAACGAACCGAGCATATTGAATCACCGTTGAGGGTAAGTCCAGTCCAAAGATTTCAAAACAGCGCAGGGATACCGAAATGTTTTGCGACTCTAAATCGTAATCCCACAAGCCTAATTTTGCGGATTCCAAGGCGAGTCGTAGTCGTTCCTGATTGCGATCGGATGTAGCTTGGGCGAGTTTATATTCCGTGATATCGCGACTGAGAGACAAGACCGATTCTACGATGCCATCCCGATCAAATTCTGGTACTAAGCGAGACTGATACGATCGCGTCACTCCATTGATATCCGTTAAGTCTCCTTCAATTTCTCCTTCCTCCCCGGTGGCAAAGACTTGAGCAATTGCCCCTTGGGACTCCGGCGACAAGAGGCCGGGAAACGCGAGTTCTAGGTTATTTGTGCGCAGAAACTCTTCAGGTGATCGGCCAAGCACTCGTGAGATAGCTTGGTTGATATATAAAAGCCGCATTTTTCGGTCAAACCGAGCAATAATATCCGGTGAATTTTCCGCCAAGGCTGTAAATTCTCGTTCCCGTCGGTAGAGTTCATCTTCCACTTGTTTACGTTCCGTAATATCCCGCCAGGTTGCGAGAAATCCATCTCCAAATGCAACCCCTCGGATATCAAAGGCTTTAGGAAGTCCTGTGGCGGCGGTGAGTTGTTCGTCTACAAAGGAATCTTTGACTAAGGGTTTTCGAGTTTCAACGACTTGGCAATATTCATCAAAAAGTCCGCTGGTTCGGTATCCCGGAAATAAATCACAAACTCTTTTCCCGGTTTGTTCTTCCCGAGATAATCCATTGCTGGTACAAGCTGCGGCATTCACATATTCAATGTGAAAGTCTATAATTTTTCCGGATTCATCCCGAATGGATGTATAGATGCCAAAACAATCCAGCAAGTTTTCTACTGAGGTCCGGAACAGTTCTTCTCGTTTTTGTAATTCGGTTTCGGTTTTTTTGCGATCGCTGATATCAATTGTTGTCCCAATCACGCGAATTGCTTTCCCGGTTTCATCCCGCAGAATTCCCCCGCGATCGGATACATTCAAATATCGGCCATCTTGATGCCGAATTCGGTATTCTATATCAAACCGATTATCTTGTTCTAATGCCTGATTCATCGCCGCAAAAGCGGGGTCTAAGTCATCGGGATGAATTAAAGAAAGCCACCAAGTGGTATCTTGTCCCTCCGCAGCTACAGGATAGCCTAAGAATTGCTGGAGGCTTTCACTGCGAACCACCTGCTGACTTTCTAAATCCCAGTCATAAATCACACAATTGACCGCGCTTGAAGCCCGTTGATACCGCTCATTGGCGTATAAAAACTCTTGTTCTATCTGCTTGCGTTCGGTGATATCTTCAACAATTCCCGCAACTCGATACACCTCTCCTGTGCGATTGTCGCGAATGGGAAATGCTCGCGATCGCACCCAACGAATGGTTCCATCCGGATGCACCGTGCGATATTCTTCATGGTATTCCCCGCTTGACTGTTTCGCTAACGCCGTTCTCACCCGATCACGGTCCTCGGGATGCACGCCTTCCAAAAAGGAAGAGGGTTGCTGATACAGACTCTCTAGCGATCGCCCCCACATCTGTTCATATTGTGGACTGACATAAAAGATTTGGGTTTTCTGGATGTCTGTCATCCAGATTAACCGATCAATATTTTCAGCAATTTGTCGAAATTGTTCCTGAGTATTTTCTAATCCCTGAGCATACAATTCGGCCTTTTGTCGGGAGATGTACAGTGCTGAAATCAGCCAACTGATGGCAAATCCTTCTATTAGAAATACCCCCAACGCTAAAGTTTGCCCGGGGTTATGTTGTCCGAAAGAATAAAACGGCACCAAAAAGAAATATTCCCCGCAAGCAGCCGCTAGGAGGGTAGCCAGTAATCCCGCTTCTAGTCCTCCATACCAAGCACTCACCGCTACCGTCGCGCTAAACAACAAAAACGGGTTGTTTGTCATGAGTTCTGAAGAAATTAACAACTTCAGGAGCAAAGACACGACTACCGCTGCTACAGCAAAAGTATAGCGCCGAATCCGGGAGCGTGATGGTTCCAACATTGATTTCCTCGCTAGGGGGACACGAGTCTTGTGAATTAAGACCCCATGATTGCTTTTACTCGATTCCTCTCTCAATAGGGAACGCCTCATCAAATTGAGAGAAATCTTTGACAACAGGAGTGACCGGAGTAAATCCCCATTGCCACTTACCTATTCTGGCAATTATAGCGGTTTTTCCTCCCCTCTAGGACTGACTCTGACTTAGAATTTCCCTGGGATAAACTGGGGAGTCAGCACTCGGTTTCTGCACCGACTGGGCAAATAGGGCCTCTAGCTCGTCAATCCTCGCTCCTGGGTAGTCCTAAATTGCTCCACAAATTCCCCCAAAAACCGCTAATCCATAGTGTTTCCAAGGGATAGCTACTGTGGCAAAATCGGCAGATTTCAAAAGCTCTACCTGTTCTAAAACTGTTGCCAAGCGATCGGGGCCCGAGTATCCCTGGGGAATGCTTTGACCACATTTAGCCCGCACCTTTTCCAGCGTAATACCCTTTGCTGCGACCCCCTCTTCTCGGACTGCCTGATAAATCGCTTCTAATGCTGGAGTCTCCGACAACACTGGGTCAGCATTCCAGAAGCATCCCCCTGGGGACAGATTTTGACGAACCCATTTAAAGAGTTTGAATTTGACCGCATCGCTGAGATGATGAATGGCTAAGGAAGAGGCACAGACATCAAAGCCCTGATGGGGAGCAATTCGTACGTTTAAGCTTGCCAAATTTCCAAAATCTGCCTCAATCCATCGCACCCGTTCCCCATAGCCTGCCGCTTCAATTTTATCCTGAGATTGGTTCAACATTCGGGGTGAATAATCCACCGCCACTAACTCCGCCTCTGGACAGTGCGCTAACAGTTTGAGGCTCAGTTCTCCTGTGCCGCATCCAAGTTCTAAAATGTGTTTACTGCTAACGGGAATACAGCGCATTAATGCGGCTAATAAATCATCATAAAGGGGTAACAATTGCCGAATGCCAGTATCAAAATCAGCCACATTTGCAAAAACTTCCCCGGGATAAATTTTCGGTCGGGAATCAAGAGACTCTAAACTCGCCTCACTTGGGTTTTCTTCTGAAAGGGGAATCTCAGAATTCATCAAGGGTTTCCTGCTCATTCAATTAGATTATTTTAATCATAATATCATAAATTGCCCTAGTGCTAGAGCAATAAGTTGGCTTTAGCGATCGCCACTAGCCCTGTCAAGGTGTATTTGTAGGGGCGTATTGCATACGCCCTCTCTCATGTATGCAATATGCTCCTACACTACACAACGATTTTTCGGGATTCAATTGACCGATGAAGAGGGTGTATGCAATACGTCCCTACAAGACATAACGATTTTTCGTCATCCAATTGACTACCTTGACAGGGTACCTCAACGCCCAGTCCAGAACAGGTGGATTATAGTTCGACTTCTTCAATGTCAGAAAAAGCCGTCATGCGATCGCCCTCATTGACCCGGGACCCCGAATCCCCTCCCCGCTGACAGCGCGTGAGAAAGGGACAATTGTCACAAACCCCCTCCGTTACCGCAACTTGGGGAAATGGTTTTCTCCTTTCATAGTCTTCACTCCAGATTTTTAACTGCTTTAACAAGTGAGTGAGATATTTCGCCGTTTCTTCATGTTTGGCGCGATTGTAGTGAAAAGTCCAAGATTCACACTTAGACGATCGATCGTCTCCCGTTTCGGCAGATTGGACAAACCAATAGGTCATCGTAATCTCTTCCGGTGCATAATCGCTAGTTTCGGCTAACACAAAAGGATACAAGCGCGTTTGCCAGTTTTCTGCTAGGGTGCGGTCTTTTTTGGGTAAGGGATAGGTTTTCCAATCTAAGATTTGAGCGCGGGTTTCATCAGCGATCATCAAATCATAAATAACCGTAAATAAATAGCCTTCAAAATTCATCAATCGCCGATGTTCCGCTGCTCTAAATTGATGAAGATTAGCACCAGACTCCCGCTTAAAAAGGTCAGGTGCAGCCTCCAGTAACCCCGTATAACACCGTTGCATTTGCTCATCCCCTTGCAACAACAGGTCCACAGGTAACCCGAGTTCCCGTTGCTGCATTAACAGGTGAAACCGACTCCCCCAAATCATTTTTGTCCGTTGGTCCGGGGTAACCGGAGATGATAGATGTTCGAGATAAGTATATTGAAACTTGCGCGGGCAAGTTTGCAGTATATTCAATTGCCCTTGCGAGAGGCGATGTTGGCTAGAGAGGGGAAAATCTTCTCGGGTGGCGTTGGCAATCATCATGATTTCGTTAATACAAAAATACTATCTTTATTTCCTCTTCCAATCCGCAAATCACCATCCAGGTAGGTGATATCTAACCACCCTTGTTGTTCTCCGGTGGGAATTTGGAAATCCAGGGCGAGAAATTTTTTACCCGTCTCAATTTGGTCAATAAAAGCATCCGGAGACTGATACCCAATGAGACTCTGCAATCCGGCAACAGCCCGCTCAAATTTTACCTCAACTCGCCGGTGCGACACTGCTTCAAATCGAGCCGCTACGCTAACTAAACTATCTAAATAAGGCAATCCAGAAATTTCGGCAATATTATAAATTTTGCCTTGATTGGGACGCACACATTGATAGATTTGGCCTAAACTTGCTAGGGGAAAGCGATCGAGACGGAGGAGTTCATCGCTGGTGGTGTACAGCAGTCGCCAATTTCCTGCTAACAGATCCGCCGCTTCCACCGGACGGAGGGTGGGGTTGCGGTCCTCCAGTTGGGAAACCGCTGCCAAAATGGCTTGTTTTTGGGGGGGAGTGGCGAGTATTCCGCGATTTTTCCCGGCGATCGCCTCTAATAATTCCGTTTTGCCAATCATTCAGACTTCCTCAAGTTCAACTCAACCGCTTCTACCATTATGAAGGCCATTCTGTTGCGGATGTAGGGGAGATTAATTAGACTTCTAACACAATTCTAAAAATCCGATTGGCGTTTTTAAGGGCGGTTGGGGGGTTCAGGTCAGATTTTGACCCGAGGTCTATTCTTTCTCTCGCCAAACCCGGAGGAATGACGCGATTTCCGATAAAATTATCAAGGGGTACTGTTACGGGTCAGCCCGTCGTCTCTGCTTCTATGAAGCTGTTGACCGGGGTTGACAAGGGTCTACACTGCGGGAGTGTGCGAACTTCTAAAGAGGAAGGGGGCACTCCCTGGGACACCCACTCCCCACACAGTTTGCCCGATCTCGTTACGTTTGAGCGACTTTACTTTCAGGAGTTTTAGATGTACAACCCGTCTCTACGCGAAGAATCTCGTTATAAAATTGCTGATGTGATTCCTTTGCAACAAGAAACGTCTATCCTTGATTGGCTAGAATCCAATGGTCGCTTGATTGCTCGGGAAGAAAAAGAGAATGAGTATGCCATTGATGAAGAAGAAATTGCTGCACTCATGTCTGTGGAAGATAGCACCTACGATGACGATGATGATGATCATGAGTTAGTCGAGGAAGACTAAACCTTTGACTTTCAGGATTAACCCCGGTTAACTCTATCTTTGGTCCCGTCCCCGGTGTGTTGATTAGGGAGGCCCTGAACCCTAACCCCCCAACTGCCTTCCCAACGCTTTGAAGGCCCTCTTTTAAAAGGAAAGGGTCTTCAAAGCAGTCTCTGGGAGTGATGCGCCACGGGGGTAAAATTTTTGAACCTGTTGTGCGGTTTTGGCGCATTTTATCGGGAGATTCACCGGAGAAGCGATCGCCTAGCTTGGAGTAACAGTCTGTGTGGAGTGAGGATATTAAATCAGTGGACGCAAAAATGCGATCGGTTCAGTGGTTGAACCTGTCAGGAACTCGTTTATTTTGGCTCTTAACCGTTGCCGTGACTGGGGCATCACTCATCCTGGATGGGGTGAGTGGGAGAATCGCCAATCTCGGTGAAACCTTGACCCTACCCCTGTTTATCTGTACTTTGGCAACTGTTGCTGTTGGATACTGGGTCGTTCCCGCCCTGCAACGACTGAAAACGGGACAAGTGATTCGAGAGGATGGTCCTCAAAGTCATTTGAAAAAAGCAGGCACTCCAACAATGGGCGGGGTGTTTTTTATTCCCGTGGCAACCCTGGTGGCGCTGATTGGGTCAGGGTTTGCACCCGAGGCGATCGCCGCAGTCGCCCTCACCCTCAGTTATGGGTTTATTGGTTGGTTGGATGACTGGCAAATTCTCCGGCGCAAGTCGAATAAAGGCATTTCTCCCAAAATGAAATTGGCCTTACAATTCGGGTTTGGCGCACTCTTTTGTTTGGGATTAGCGTTAACTCAACCCTCAAGCATTACCAATATTACCCTCCCCTTTGGCATCGTTTTACCCCTAGGTTTCTTCTTTTGGATCCTCGCCGAATTTGTCCTAGTTGCCGAAAGTAATGCCACGAATTTAACCGATGGCGTGGATGGATTGATGGGAGGAACTGGGTCAGTCGCCTTTTTAGGATTAGGTGCATTAGTCGCCTCCACCCATCCCAGTTTAGGACTTTTCTGCGCCTGCATTAGTGGTAGCTGTCTCGGTTTTGTCGCCTATAATCGCAACCCAGCGCGGGTCTTTATGGGGGATACTGGGTCTCTTGCCTTGGGCGGGGCGTTAGCTGCCGTTGCCTTAATCAGTGACAGTCTTTGGGCGTTATTTATCATCAGTGGACTGTTCTTCGTAGAATCCCTTTCCGTAATTGCCCAAGTGCTTTATTATAAAGCCACCAAAGGACCCGATGGCATTGGCAAACGGTTGTTTAAAATGGCTCCAATTCATCATCATTTAGAACTCAGTGGCTGGTCAGAATTACAAATTGTCGCTGCATTTTATGTGATTTGTGGGGTTCTGGCTATCCTCGGTCTGACTTTAGGTTAATTCCCCTTCAGCTTTTGTGTAATAACTCCCCTCCAATGGCGCACAATAGTGCGCCATTGTCATTTAAAATGAGTTAAATTTATGAGGTAATAAGTTCTGATGAATCCTCAATCAATATCCCCACCGATGCCTCCCTCATTTTTGCCCCGGGTATCCGTCGTGGTCCCGATTTATAATGGCGAAAAAGATTTACCGGACTTGATAGACTGCCTGCGATCGCAAACTTATCCCCGGGAAAAAGTAGAGTATATTTTAGTAGATAATAACAGCAGCGATCGCACCCCAACCCTCCTCCAAGAGGCAGTTCAAAACACCCCAGAAATTACCCTTCGTCCCTTAAGCGAATCGCAAATCCAAAGTTCGTACGCCGCCCGGAACACCGGCATCCGTGCGGCTACAGGGGAATTCATCGCGTTTACCGATGCTGATTGTCGTCCTGAACTGAACTGGTTATTCTCCTTAATTCAGCCCTTTATTAACCCCGAAATTGGCATTGTTGTCGGAGAAATTACTGCACTCTTGGGAAATAATATTTTAGAACAATATGCACAACGGGAAGAAACCCTGTCTCAAAAACATACCTTAGCGCATCCCTTTTGTCCCTACGGACAAACGGCGAATCTGGGCATTCGCCGGTCTATTTTTGCTGAAGTCGGGTTATTCCGCAGTTATCTAACTACCGGAGGAGATGCGGATATCTGCTGGCGCATCCTCAGAGAAACCGGATGGAAGTTAGAATTTGCCCCCGCTGCGATCGTTAAACATCGGCATCGGACTACTTTGAAAGCGTTGCAAAGTCAATGGCGCAGATATGGCAAATCCAATCGCTACTTACATGAACTTCACGGGATTGAGTTGATGAGAGAGTTGGATCAACGGGAATATCTTTATCGATTAACTCGCTGGGTTTTAAAAGAGTTACCCCTCAATACCTTAAAAGCAATTACCCAAAAAGCCACCTTAGCGGATATCCTATCAACTCCTATTGGATTAATCTGTATCCAAGCGCGATCGCAAGGTCAACGAGACGCTAAATTATCAGAAACCGCCCGAAAAATTGATTCTCTCTAACCCATTTTAATCGATAATTCCCCAACCCCTCTCCATTCTTCCCCATTGTTTGTACTAATAAGAAATCGGGTTGTAAAAGTTTATAAAAACCCCCAGGCTTCAGCCTGCATATTTTTATAAACTTACCCCTTCTGATGCAATTGTCTCGCTAATGCCAAATCAAAATAAGTCGCCTCACCGGCATTTCCGGATAAAACTGTAAACGGTTCATCCGGTTCCCCGAGAGAATCTATCACCAATTCTGCCCCGGAAAAATCTTGATTACAAGTATAATTATTAACCGTAATCACCGTTTTTAACCCAGCAGCTTGCGCCGCTAACAAGCCTTGATGAGAATCCTCGATCGCCAAGCAATCTTGTGGTTGTAAATTTAAGGCTTGGAGTGCATAGTGATAAACATCGGGTTCAGGCTTTTTAACCGGAACCATATCCCCCGCAGCAATCACTTCAAACCAACTCGGACTATCCGGGGACATTGCACTTTTTAACAACGCTTTGACATTATGGGGATCAGAAGTCGTCGCGATCGCCAAACGCACTCCCTCACGTTTTGCTTCCTGGATTAATCGCATTACCCCAGGACGTAAGGGAATTCTATCCACCACCAATTGACCAAAATACTTATTTTTAATCTCATGAAGATTAATAACCAACTGATCTAAATCCGAATGAGAAATCGGTAAATCTGGCTGATAATGCTGCACATAATGCCGGATTCGTTCCTTCCCTCCACCAATTTTTAGTAATTCTCCATACAACTCTACCGACCACTCCCAATCTAATCCCGCCTCCAAAAATGCTTGGTTAAACGCGGGACGATGAGCATCTCGCTCAGTTTCAGCCAGAGTCCCATCTACATCAAAAATCAAAGCACGAAGTTCACTCATCACCCATCCATTTAAAAATATTTAACCACAGATTACCCTAACTTCCCTTGAATTAATCAGTGAAAATTTGTGTAATCTGTGGTTATCCATCTGAGCAATATTTCAGGTTTTAAATTCGATATCTTTTATCGAGGAACCCATCGGGGATTCAGTGTTGGATTTTTTTTAAAAAAATGCCAAGTTAAACCTGTTTCTATTCGTCACAAATCAGGCGATCGCAGGGAATGGTGTCCGAGAGAATCGCCCCTGCGGTTCCTCCCGTATGCACTTCCAACAGGGACTGTTTAGGGGCCTTAAACAGCAGCCGTTGTCCGGGAAACATCACCCGTTCAAAATACCAATTAGCAATATTACAGATTCGGATAATCTGAATTTTGCTTGTAATGTTAACGTAGCAGCAAAGAATATCGGTACTATTACCTATAGCTGTTTCGGGGGCCTGGAGTTGCGCCATTGTTCAGAACCTCTTTTTTATAGAATTACCGCCGCCGTGGGTTGCCCTGAGTGCAACCCTCCCTTTGATA
>CBFGOM010000197.1:0-11697 GCA_965650385.1 uncultured Oscillatoriaceae bacterium | reverse complement strand
ATCGCCAAAACATACAAGGGGCAAGCCTTTTGAGCTTCTTGTCACCCCTTCAGCTTGCTGGAGGCGCTCAAGGCCGAACAATAGTCAGATTGAAGTGCCGGTAAGCATCAGCTATGCCTACTTGCAATCGCCACTAAAACGAGGCCCCCAGTTCCCGTCCCACTCCCATAAACCACTTGCCAACCCGTCCAGATTCTCAGTGCCGGTAAGCATCAGCTATGCCTACTTGCAATCGCCACCACAACGAGACCCCTCCAGTTTTAGCATGGGGCTTATTGGGGATTGAGTGGAATCCTTCTCATGCTTTTAGGCGATCGGCCAGTTAGCCCGAGACCAGTCGCCTGCTAAAAAGGACAACCTTGATGCCTGTTGCACCCGATCGCCTGTTCCCCTCGTCCTGCTATAGCAAAATCGCTCCTTACCAGACTGGATAAGACTTTCCCTGGGTGAACACAAGTCCGGTTAAATCGGGTTATCTTATAAAAATAGCGACTTGTGTTCACCTTCCCCAATGGAAAAACTAGCTGATTCTTTCTGGATGCGTTAGGCGATCGCATCCCTTGCACTTTTACGGCATCCGCATCAACTGGCCCCAACTCAAAACAGACAGGTCCTATTTGCGAGTCCTTCTTTCTGGCGACTGGTTAATCAACCACCAAAACGATCGCACCCAGAACAGCACCAACCCAGTCGCGGTTGCCCGATTCGAGCATCAACTTAAGGCGTTGCTATCAACTCGGATGAAATCGCTCCAATCCAGATAGGGTAGTGCTTTTGTGGGGTGAACACAAGTCCACTGTTAAAGCTATCTCTTATAAATAAGCCGACTTGTGTTCACCTCGTCCCAAGATTGACAATCGCTCCACTGAGTCCGAAAAGAATGCTGTGACGAAACTCGCCCCAGTCGCCCCACTCGCCGGAGAAACTGTAACCCATTTCAGTTTGGCCCGATGGGTTCAAAGGCGATCGCAAAAAGCATAACTCAACCCTAGCCTTGCAACCTGTAAACCATTTCAGTTTGGTGCAATGGGTTCAGAGACAGTCAGATTGTCCCCCGCCTCACCGCTCCACTTGATGGAACAACTCGCCCCGTTTCTCCCAGCGAATCAAAGCCGGGTCCCGACTGCGGCTCCACTTCTTGAATTCCTCGACACCCTGGATCACTGCCTCGTTAATTTCCTCGCGTGTCACTTTCAATCGTTCGGCTAGTTCTGCCGTGGTCAGTGCCTTTGGCTTAATCGGTTCTCTCATTACTGGCATGGAGCTACGTCCTCTGCTCCCGCCACGCCCCGAACTCAGCACAGCTTCCACCACCGCCATCCGCTGTTGCAACTGCACCAGTTCGGCCTTGAGTGTGTCGAGTTCGGGATTCTGCTGCGACCCGTCAAAAAACTCGCGCAGAATCTGGACTAGCGCCGCACTCTCGCCCAGGTTTTGTTCTTCCATGTACTGCCTAAGCCGGTTGTGGTATTCCACCGGCAAATAGCCCACAATCCGTTTCGTTGGCGGTGTCATGCTTCGAGTGTGCTGTAGTCGTGCCGTACTCCTTCATCATAGCCGGTAATTTGGCCTCGAAGTCCGTGCCATTTACAACCCATTTACAGCATGACCATGAATTCGTTGGAATCGTTTAGTGGAGGGGTTTGCACTAGCCAGACTTATGGAAATACGCATTTACCTGAGTATGGTGGTTACCCTCACCGCTGCAACGCGGATGAAGACCAGATGCAAAGTTCTGAGCTAGACCCGTCGGCCTTTGTTGCCTGGATAACAGCCGCTGTTGCCTGGGTGACATCCTTCATCCTTGCTCGTGGGGTATTAATGTTGGTTACTGGGTTACGGACTCGGGACTAGAGTTCTTCTTCGGGGCTGACGGAATCGAGATCACGCCCTTATGGACTAAATCAAATAAATTTAGGAAAAGAAACATGGAAAATATAGCGTTTCTTAAGCAACTGAGATTCGGTTTTGGAGGTAAAATCGCCCAAATGATGCGGAATGTAGGCCGTATTCAAAAGACCCCCAAGCGTCCGATTCAATTCCAGCTAGAAGAAGCAATCAGTCAATGGGGTGAACCTTTCCGCGCCTACCTGGTACTTGAGGAAAACCCTAAGAGCGCGATCTCCTCTTTTGAAGACGCCTATGCTGGGGAATACGCAGACCCTCAAGACTTTGAACGGCACTACCCCGGGGGCCTCCCGGGATGTTGCTTTATCAAGTCACCTCACGGGGTGTATGCTTTCCGTAATTTTTTTTAATGGGAAGTAAACGAATGATGCACGCCAACTTAGTTTATTGGAGGCCAATATTTCGCTAAAATCTCTCCCGCTATGCGACGATTTGAATATCCTCAGTCGTTCGGGAGAGCGGCTCTATGAATTTATTAGTAGAATCCGCTGAACATCCGCACCCGTTGGCCCTGGTTGAACCCTTACCGCTTACCCGTCACCCGGCTGCGGTTTATTTGAGTCAGATTTCATCTAGCAGCAGCCGCACGATGGGTCATAACCTCAATTGGTGCGCTCGGGTTTTGACGGGTGGTCAATGCGATCGCCTCACCCTGGATTGGTCCAAACTCCGTTACGAGCACACCGCAGCACTCCGGGCAATCTTGCTCGAAACTCACCCGCCGTCAACGGGCAATCTCAAACTCACGGCAGTCAAGCAAACTTTGAAAGCGGCCCGCAAGTTGAAGCTGATGAGCGCTGACGACTACGAGGATGCCGTCTCTATTGACCGGATTGGCGGGGATGCTCCGTTGCGCGGTCGGTTGTTGCAGCCGGAGGAGATTCAAGCCCTAGTGAGGGTTTGCATCGAAGCGAACACGGCGATCGCAACTCGGGATGCAGCGGCGATTGCCTGTTTCTGTGCCGGACTGCGACGGGCCGAAGTTGGCGCGCTGGATTATTCTGATTGCGATTTCCCCACCGGTGGCATTTTTGTCAGGCAGGGCAAGGGGAAAAAATACCGCCAAACCTATCTGATTCCCGGTGGGTTGGAGTTGCTGGAAAACTGGATTGAGATTCGTGGACGCAAAGCCGGAGCGCTTTTCTATGAGTGCAAGTGGTGGGGCGAACTCATCCCGAACCGGATTACCAGTGAGGCGATCGCATTGCGGCTGCAAGAGTGGGGCAAAGTTGCCGGACTCGACCCGTTCTCAGCCCATGATTTCCGGCGCACGTTTATCAGCAATCTCCTAGATAAAGGAGTGGATATCGCCACGGTGCAGCAGTTGGTCGGACATAGCAATATCGGAACCACGGCCCGCTACGACCGTAGAGGTGAAGAGACGAAGCGGGCAGCGGTGCAAAAGTTGGAATGGTGATGGGGCGATCTCACTGTGGGGAACTCTATCAATTCTAACTTAACTGGCAAAATTTAGATATGATATTTATGATATTTAGGTTCACTCTCACTCTAAATCCCAGCGGCGGTGAATCTGTGCAAAACGACGCCATTCTATCCGAACTGTCTATCTCGGATTAGCTTGCAATACAGTGAGAATACTTTTCGGGAATACGGTGATGGATTGCAAGGCCCTTATTTACAATAGTCAGAGGCAAGAGGCTATAACACCGATTTACCCGAATCAATTGGTAAAATGGGACGTTTCGCAACAGCCTCGGGTCATTAAACAACTTGAATTGCCTTATCAGTTCTTACCGATACCGAGTATTGCGCTGTTACCCGGGGAAGAACGATTTACCGTAACGCCGTTTGATGTATCGAGGGAGCATCGAACGGAAATTCGGCGATGGGATGATTTGGCCGTTTTAGAGCGAATTGAACTACCTCCTAAGCAAAATGAAATTGTTTCTTTAAACGAAAAAAACCAGGGACATTGGCGATGCGTTGAAGTTTGCAGTTTAATGGTAACGCCATGCCAACAGTATTTGGTTATCATGGAAGCCAGCAATGATATTCATCTTCTTGAGCTAAAAACTAACAAGTTGATTCGCTGGAGTTGTCGCTGGTTTGACTATTCTGACAAAATAGCTGTAGATTTTCAGCGGCAATTTGTGGCAATTATTTCGGTGGATATGGACGAATCCTATTATTTATTCCGCATAGAGGATTTCGTTAAAGATGAGTTAACCAACTTGGGAAAATTTGACGGCGGGATTCGTTATCACCAAGGTCAGATCCGGTTTAGTCCAGATGGTGAACGATTGGCTTATACCGCCTGTAACATTAAGCAAAAAATTGAGCTGATAAGCTGCCGGGTTGAGCGGTCGGTATTGGCAATACAAGACAGGAGGAAAAATCCCCCAGTTCAGCAAGAATGGCTGATAGATTGGCCGATTCAACACAAACATGATGCGTTAAATCCCTGGCAAAGCGATATAGCTTGGTTGGATTCACAAACTTTGGCCTGTGCAGTCAACCAATCTATTGCCCTAGTCAGAGCAAACGACGGTCATACTGAGGCAACCTACCCGACTGATGCAATAGTCAATGCGATTGCACTCGATATGACTTCTCGACAGATTGTTGCCGCAACTAAGCAAGGGATACAGACAATTGAACTTCCTCGTTGAGAAGCCCTGGTGATAAACAGCCTGGGCTTTTGATTGACGGGTGATTGTTGGCGATCGCCTCATAGAAACTAGCCGATTCAATCAGGTTCAGGCGCTTCCACTTCGGGATAAAGCTCCCGATATTTCTGCCAGTTTTCCCGGTAAAATTTGTGCCCTTCCTCGGTGATGCCGAGGCAGGATTCCAAGTCTTTTTTAAACTCTTGAACTAGCCCATGCTTGCCTAACGGTCATTCCAGTTGCGTAGCCGTACCCAACAATGCCGCCAACTGTGCCCGCCATAGTCTCCTGAACATCCCCCGGCTGCTCTCAACCCGTCATCCCCAGCATTCCACGCGCTCACCAACGCTTTCCACTGATAATCCCGGAGCGTCCTTGGGGGCAACTTTTTCTCCGACTGAACGCCTAATCCAGCCCGCACGACGGCCCGACCCAGGCGAGTCAGTTTGCAGTTAAACCAGTCTTTCTCAGGATAGCAATAGTCAATTTCGATGAGTTTGCGTGTCCGGAGTGCCTTGAACGTGCTGCCAGTCCCCGGGTCAATAACCCCCGCTGTTTTGAGCTTCTGCCTGAGTGGGGAGGAATTTCCAAATAGTTCCAAATACTCAATCCAGCGCCACTCGCTTGCCGGACGGGGACGACCGCCGCTATTCCAAGCACCGCGTTCGGACTGCTCCCGGTTCTGGTCAATCTCGAAAATCTGCTTGAGATAAACTCGCTGCCGTTCGTTCAACTCATCCCAGATTTGCTCATGCTTTGAGCGCGGTTTGGTTGGCTTTGGCTCAGGTTCAAGTTCAGGCTCAGGTTCGGGTTCGGGTTCGGGTTCATTCTGCTGCTTGATGGTTGCGATCACCTCGGACAGTTCCACCAAAAACTCATCCAGCCGAATTGCCCAATCTTCCCCCATTATCCCGATCGCCTCGAACGCCAGGGGAGCGAATTCTTCTATTAGTTGCGATCGGCTTGCAGATTCCAGGATTGAGGATGGCGTTTCCCGTTGCGATCGCGTTGTGGATTTCCCCATCGATGGCGGCGGTTCTTCGGGGTTCCCCCCGGACTCAACAAATTCACGGTAGCGATCGCATAATTCCATCACCTGCAACTCCAACGGCACCGGGACCCGCATCTGCTTGGTTTGGTAGGGCGCTTTTTTCCCTCGTCCGCCCTTCGGTTTGACCATGACTTAGCTCGTAAACAGGTTATGGGTCTATTTTAAAACTCGTTGACAGGTTTTCGCTTCGGTGGGGCTAGGTTGATAAAAGTTGATTTTTTTCGGTTATTTTCGTAAGCCAGCCCTACCCCTGCCGCTATCAAACTGCCGGGAAATATGGCAAGATAGTATGGTAGACTAATTAACGAGGAATCATGACCAAACATCCAGGAGGACGGCCCCCAAGCGGACGGGGTAAGCGCCTGTACATTAAACACTCGAAAGTCAGAGCAGTAGAGCTAATTGGGGAATTGCCAGATGCAGCTATCCCCATCGTCGAAACCCTGCTAGAAGCCCTGGCCCTCAAATTTCCGCTAGAGGGTTGACGCTAGATAATATGGCAGTTAAACTAAAGATAATGCTCCTGCGATGCTACGAACATCCAGGAGCCGGTTAACTTTATTGAGCAGTCAACATGAATAATCTAGCAGTTTTCTCGTTCGAGGGCCATGAGCTCCGCTGTATCGGGACGTTGGAGAACCCCCAATGGGTTGCCCAGGATATTTGCCAGATATTGGGACTTAACAATGTCAGCCAAGCTCTATCTCGTCTTGACGAAGATGAAAAGGGTATCATTACTACAGATACCCTTGGTGGAGAACAAGAAGTGCTTGCGGTGAACGAGTCCGGACTCTACTCCCTGGTACTTTCTTCCCGCAAAACGGTGGCGAAACGGTTCAAGCGCTGGCTCACCCACGAAGTCATTCCAGCTATCCGCAAAACGGGTTCCTATTCCATCTCAGAGAAACCGCAGCCCCTACCACTGGCTGAGAAACTCAACGCGATGGAACAGATGCTTGCAGATATGGGCATCGACCCGGTGCTGCTACGTCAAGTCAAGCTCGATACCGTAGCCAAGTATAATCCCGAACTCAAGGACATGGCCGAACTCGGGAAAAAGCTACTCGGCGCACAAAACCCGTTAGAGTCGGTGGGGCTAACTCCCACGCAATTGGGAGCTAAACTTGACCTACCCCTATCGGCTCGACAAGTCAACGCCCAACTCGAAGCTCTCGGACTCCAGTATCGCGACTGCTCTGGAAAAAAAGCTATTTGGCAACTCACAATCGCCGGTCACGAATATGGCCGGGTTTACTTGGCGACCAAGGACCAATGGAGTGGCGCTCAGATTCACTGGCAAGTTCAAGTCTTGGATTTGATGGGTGATTAAACTAATTTTTTAAACACTGACCCCGCTTTATCGGCGGGGTTTTTGCATTGGGCTTTAGACTCGGTAGATTCCTTTCAGACTCGGCTCCAAGAACTCCAGCGCTGGCACATCAACGGATAGGTGATGGAACCCTGGCAGATAACGGCTTCTGAGGATATCCCCTGCCATAAAGTTGCAGCCGGACGCTTCACTGGCCTGTTCATCTTCGGAGCCGTCGCCTATCATCCAGCAATCACTCAATGGCGGTTTGCCGAAATAACGATGAATCAAGACGAGCATTCCCGGGCTTGGCTTCAGGAACGATTCTTCGACCTCATCCTCGGGACGAATCTCAGCACCTTTATCTCGCCAGACCATGCAGCAAGTGAACCCTTGGTAAGACGGCCAGAACATCCCAAACTCAATCTCGGGAAACAACGCTAGGGCATAGCGGTATTCGGCCAGCGCATCCTCAATCGTTTTGTAGCCCGCCTCAATTGCTTCTTGATTGTAAGCCATCGCCAACCGATAGCCACGTTCATGCAGACTTTGCACTGCTTTATCCGCACCCGCTAGAATCTTTTGGTCCCGAGGATGTTGTACGTTAGCGCCACTCAACGACTCAACCAATGTCCCATCTTTGTTAAAAATTATAATACCTGTCCTACGCTGTCATACTCCTAAAATAAGATGAGTGGGGACAAATTGCCCCAGGAATTTTAATAGGAGCCAGAAGGTCAGGACTTACGCATAAACCCAGTTTCTTTAGGGCCGATTCGCGCGCTCGTCTTTACATTTAGGGTTCGATGTTAGAGGGTGCGTAAGTCCTGAGTTAAAAGAATATTCTGACTGTCCTATTTTACCTGCGGAACGTGGGTTGGTAAGCTAGTCGAACTTTGTTTAGAGTGAAAAAATTTTAAATGGCACAGCTCAAAATCTACGGAAACGCAGCATTTCTTGCCGAATCCCGGAACTTAATTTCTGACGTAATACATTCTTGTGTTGTAGATGCGCTTGCACTTCCTCAAGACAAGCGGTTTCATCGCTTCTTACCACTTGAGAAGGAAGATTTCATTTATCCGCCTAACCGCTCAGAGAAATATGTAATTATCGAGGTCAGTATGTTCGAGGGACGCACAGTTGAGACAAAGAAGAAGCTCATTCATTTGCTATTTTCCCGATTGTCAGTGCAAGTCGGAATTAGACCTGTGGATTTAGAAATTACGATCACAGAGACTCCAAAACATAATTGGGGAATCCGGGGTCTGGCAGGAGATGAGTTAAACTTAGACTACAAAGTAGAACAGTAGCAAAATGAAAAAACCATTATAGGGTTTCTCTTCCAACTGATGAAGTCTTAGGCGGTCGTACCCCTCAACCTCACGCGACCGATGCAGTCCTAAGAATTGTCCTCACTGCCAGCCGTCAGCAGCTTTTCCACAAGCTCCAAGCCAAAGGGGGAAGGTCTTAAAAATGGGTTAAACTCGCAATCCTAGACCATAGGTTGCCACAGTCCCCAAATGCCTTGTGTCCAACCCTATTTCGCTGCCTGGAATCAGTGTGATTTACGTTCGTGAATAACTGGGTGCAGCCGGCTGGTGAGCAGTCGTCACTGATGCAAGACCCACCCAGATAAAGTGCCACTGATTGCGGTTGGATGCGATTGGTTTCAGCAACTTGACGATCGCATTCCAAAAGGTAAGATTTGAAACCGTACCCTTGTCAAAGCTTGCCCTGAGCCAGCTTCAGCCAGACCGAGTGACGGGCCTCGGGCTGTGGACTAGATGAGTAGGCGCTCGCTTCCCAGAAATTATGGGCTAAATGGGGGTGGTGTTTTCGGATTTGGAAAGTTGGGCGATTTTTGTGCAATTGACGAGGGAACCGGAAGCGATCGCCTATTTTGTCCCTGAAACTGCCTAGCTTTAGTTTGCCAATCAACTGTAACTCAGGTAACACTCTAATTCAGAGCTTGTTTATAAAGAAAATCTAAAGAAATCTAGAAAAAAAAGAGAAAATGGTAAAAATCAGGAAATAAGTATGAGTGGAGGAGATCTAGTCAGATGTCACGTCGTTCTTATCCGACAGATGTAACTGATGCTCCCTGGGAATTAGTAGAACCCTTATTACCAAAACCCCGAAGACGGGGCCCCAAGGCTAATGTCAACTTAAGAGAAATCTTGAATGGGATCTTTTATTTGTTACATGAGGGATGTCAGTGGCGTGCTTTACCCAATGATTTACCACCTTGGCCTACGGTATACAGTTACTTTCATAAATGGCAAAAAAAAAGGCATTTGGGAAAAATTGATTGAGGTTTTAAGAGAACAAGTGCAAATTAGTCAAGGGCGTAATCCTCAAACCAGTGCAGGTTCAATTGATTCGCAGTCCGTGAAAACGACCCAAAAAAAGGGAGAAGTTTATGGATTTGATGGAGGTAAAAAAGTCAAGGGATATAAGCGTCGTATTTTAGTTGATTTCCAAGGGTTATTAATAGAATTATTGGTAACGGAAGCTAATTTTCCAGAAAGATTAGGGGGAGTCGTGTTAGTGAGCGAAGGAAGGGAAAAAGTTCCTGATTTACGATTAATCTGGGTAGACCAAGGCTATTCAGGGGAAAAGTTTTCGGATTCAATTGCTCAATTAAATCAAGCTAAAGTAGAGGTAGTAAAGCGAAAAAAAAGAATTTTAAATTCTGCCTCGACGTTGGGTAGTCGAGCGGACGTTTGCATGGATAATCCAAAATAGTCGTTTAGTTGTAGACTATGAGCAATTACCTGAAACGAGCGAGGGCATGATTTATGCAGCTATGTGTCGTTTAATGATTAGACGATTAGCTCGTCTACCCCAAGTCTCTTAATATTTCTTTTATAAACTGTCTCTTAGGATGAAGACATAGAAAGGATTTAGAGGTTGGTAAGAGGGAAATATGACGCGTAAAGGGAGAAAATCGGAGAAAAATGAAGGGAGTATGGCGCGTAAAGGGAGAAAATCGGAGAAAAATGAAGGGAGTATATTGGATGAACCAAAAACATCCAGAATAAACGTATTGCTCACTCTAACAGGTTATGCAGGTCTCAAAGCATTAGCAGTTCGGATGAGTTCATCAATCAGTGAAATCATTGAACGTCTTGGTAGACAAGAGTTACACTTGCCCAATATCCCTGGCAAAAAACTTGAATATGGTGAAATCCTTCGCAGTCTCCCTGACTTCAGTCCCAAGATTCTTATTCTCATTGCTTCCAAAGCCCTTAATTTAGCTAAAAGTCGGCTTGATTATGATTCACCAACTCTGCCCGATTTACTCAGCGGTCTTGATTTAACTGAATTATCTGACAATTCTCTGATTCCCCTTGAGGAGTTACATCAATTAGTTCAAGGTGAGTGACCCCCTACCCCTGGCGAGATTATTCAACTTGCTTCTGCTTTAGATATGAATTATTAAGATTTAGCTAAATTACTTAATGGTAATCAAGTACAAAATTTAAAAGATTATGAACAACTTTTTAAATAATTGTGATGTAATATTCAACGAACAAGGATTAACTTTATTATATGATTCAGTTGAAGTAGCGAGAAATTTATTGAAACAACCTGCTGTTATCGCCACTTGGGCTGTCAGACTTCGCTCTAAAGAAGCCTTTATCAAATGCCCTGTTAGCCAGGGTTTTCGTGTCTTTCGTGTCCCCGTCAGTTCAGCTAAACAACCACCTGAACCCAAACCAGTTGTTCGTGAAGAGAATTGGATATTTAGTGGTTCATTAGCTTTGAACAAAACACTTATCCAAATTCTTAATCGAATGCTTGAATCTGAAAGACCTATGGCTTTGGTTGAGATGATTAGCGATCGCCAACTTTGGATTAAT
Source organism: uncultured Oscillatoriaceae bacterium (assembly GCA_965650385.1). Classification (GTDB taxonomy): domain Bacteria; phylum Cyanobacteriota; class Cyanobacteriia; order Cyanobacteriales; family Laspinemataceae; genus Laspinema. The sequence goes on along the minus strand of CBFGOM010000197.1, from coordinate 939 downwards.
GACCCCATGCAACAACTTCTCCAAACTCCTACCACTGAAGCTACTCAACGTTGCATGAAAGATTTTTGGTTACCTGGTGATCTAGAGTTGCTCAAACATCGTTGTCATCAGGAAACTAAATTTGTTCATCATTACGAGGCTGGACTTAATCCTCAACTTTGGGCTGATTTATCTACTGAATTTGAACTTATTGAAGCCGGGGATAATTTTTATCGTTTGGCTACTAATCTTGATGCTCATCCTAAACCCTTACCCATTTTCTCATGAATCAATTCACCTCAATTAGATTAAGAAAATTATTGATAATTACTGTGCCAATTTCTTTGATTTTAATTGCCCTGCTTGCTCTCTTCATTGATTGGTGGAGAACAAAAAATGGTTATTGTGTCCGCTTCCAACCCGATGGTTCCAAACAACTTCTTTATGGTACGGATGCTACGCTCCAACTAAAGGAAGCTCGTCGTTAAATTTTGAAAAACAAAAGACCTCCGAAGTATTGTACTTTGGGGGTCTTTTTTATTGGAAATTTTTAACTAATATCCTTTGATTATAACTCAGTGGCTAAGGTTGCCGGGATGTCCATCGTCACATAAAGCCGAAACTCGCGATCGTCATGCTTTTGGATTAACTCATGGGTGATTTGGTTGGGAGGAAAGGGTGGAATTTTTCTCTTCATACCTCCCCTATCTTCACCGGGTTTTGCATTCGCGTAAAGTTTACATCCTGACAGGTCAAAGCCGGAAGGGGTCATCGCCTAAACTGCCAACGAAAGGCACTTTAGGCGATGACCCTTCCCAACAGAGTGATGCGATCGCCCAACTCAATTCCTAAACTGCCAACGTTGGCAGTTTGGCGCAACTCAATTCCTAAACTGCCAACGAAAAGCACTTTAGGCGATGACCCTTCCCAACAGAGTGATGCGATCGCCCAACTCAATTC
>CBFGOM010000196.1:0-11711 GCA_965650385.1 uncultured Oscillatoriaceae bacterium | reverse complement strand
GTCCCGCTTCGAGATACCCTTGGACAAAGGCGAGTAATTCCTCCTCAGCAAAAGTTTTAGCAAAGTCAATCACCTGAGTTGCAAAGGCTGCATAACGTGGATCTGCGTCCGCCAATTGTTGCACTCGTTGTTGAATTGTGACCAATTCTCCCTTCATTGCTAAATCGAATAAAATTGTGAGTTCTTCGACATTTGGGGCGATCGCTTCCCCTGATGCGGAGGAGTTGGAAACATCAGGTTCAGGGGATTGCTCACTCACAACGGCTGGCTCATCATAAATCCATTCTAATCCTAAATGATTGCCTAAGCAATCCAAAAGTTGCTCCTCTCGAATCGGTTTGAGTAGAAAATCATCACAGCCAATTTCCTCAGAAAACTGGTCTCCCGAAGATACAATACTGGCAGAAGTTCCGATCGCAACTACCTTATGAAAATCGGGCATCTTTCTAATTCGCCGCATGGCTTCAAACCCATCCATCACCGGCATGACTAAATCAATGATAATACAATCCGGTTGAAAAGATGGCACTTGATTGAGGCACTCTTGTCCATCACTGGCTTCTTGAACTTCAAAACCAATGCTAGTTAATAAATTCCCCAGAACTGAGCGATTTTCCCATCGGTCATCTACGACCAAAATTTTGCGCGGTTCTCCCACATATCCTCGGATAATTTTTGGGATTTCTTGCGGTTCATCTTGATAATGTTCTAGGACAGGAAGTTCTAATTCAAACCAAAACTGACTACCTTTTCCGGCTTCGCTTTCTACTTGAATAGTGCTCCCCATCATCTCTACTAATTGCCGACTAATTGCTAATCCCAATCCTGTTCCTTCGGTTTGACGAACTGTCCCATTGACTTGCTCAAAGGGTAAAAAGATGGTGGCAAGTTGTTCGGGGTTAATGCCAATTCCCGTATCTTGCACCCGAAAGCGCAGCAGCATTTTAGGTTGCGCAGGGTCTATCTCGGGGGGGTGGAGCGATTCCACTTGAAAAGTGACTGAACCACTTTCAGTAAATTTAACGGCATTTCCCAGTAAGTTAATCAAAATTTGTCGCAAGCGTTTTTCATCGCCATAAATTCCCTGGGGAAGATGAGGAGAGGGTTTATAGATGAGAGCAATTCCTTTATTTTCGGCTCGAACTCGGCAGATGTTTACAATGCTTTGTAAAAATTCTGCGCAATGAAACGCTTGAGGTTGCAATTCCATTTTTCCAGCTTCGATTTTGGATAAATCCAAGACATCATTAATTAAAGTGAGTAAGTGTTCACCGCATTGATGAATAATTTTTACCCCGGCTTTTTGAGCTTGATTTAACTGTTTATCCCGGTTAAGAATTTGAGTATAGCCTAAAATTCCGTTCAGGGGAGTTCTGAGTTCATGACTCATACTAGCGAGGAACTGACTCTTAGCGCGATTGGCATTATCGGCAGCTTGTTCAGCGCGTTGTCGTTCTTGAATTTCAATTTCTAAGCGGTCGTTTTTAGTTTTTAATTGTTGAGTTCGGGTGGCAACTTTGAGTTCGAGGGTATGGTAAAGGGTGGCATTTTCTAAGGCGATCGCCGCTTGACTCGATAACATTTTCAGCACTTCTACCCGCCTTGGGGTAAAGGCATCGGCAATCAGATTATTTTCTAAATAAAGAATCGCGGTAATTTTGCCTTGGTAGAGGATGGGTAAACAGAGTAAGGATTTGGGTTGCTGTTCACAGATATAAGCATCTCCACTAAAGAGGTCTGCTGTACTGGCATCTTGGAGAATCACATCTTTTTGAGTGCGGGTGACATATTCCACAACGGCGATCGCCACCTCATTACTCTCATGAATGGGAATGGATTGCATCACTTGTACGCGTTCAGGGTTCCCCTGTGCTTCAATCACCCATTTTCCCCGGTCCGATAGAATTAATGCACCTTTTTCTGCTCCTGCATTTTCGATTAAAATCTTCATCAACTTTTCCAGTAAGTTCGGCAGCACAATTTCACCGGAAATGGCTTGAGTGGCCTTCATTACTGATGCCATATCCAGACTACTGGTGTCAATCAGGCTGGTACTCTGGGTGTCAGTGACCTGTTTAGTACGGGTTTCATTAGGCGTGAGATCCAGGGTGGCATTCACCACCGCTGCTAGTAATTGGGGATATGTTTCTTCCAAATGTTTGACTTTCGCCTTTGCTCCCCAGCGCATATAAGCATAATAGGCATCAGTGAGATAATAGTTGGCTATTTTGCCTCGACCAATAGAGAAATAAAAGACAGCGGCTCTTTCATTAGCTAAGGCTTCTTCCTGAAGATAGTGATTCGCTTTGGCTCCTTCAATGGCGCGATCGTACCACTCCATCGCCTGTTCTGTCTGTCTCAAACAGCGCGCTTTTTCGGCTTCTAATAATTGATATTTATGTTGACAATTCGCCGGACCATGACCCGCCCATTTTTTTAAAACTTCTAACCCCGTCAAAGCCTCTGTCATGTATGCCGTTTTTTGCTCCTCATCCCCACAGTCAGCGGCTAAGGCAAATAAGGCTAGAGTTGGGTAAAATTTATGCAGGACATTCACGCTCAATCCTACACCAAATTGGGCATAGTTTGAGGCTAGATTCAGATGAAACAAAGCTTGTTCATAATTTTGGAAAATTCCAAATAAAACTCCTTTAGCAATGTAAAATAAAAATAGTAAAGTTCCATTGTTAGCAGCTTGAATTTCCGCTAAAGTTTCGACTTCATCAAAGCTTTCTCCAGAGAGTTCGTATGGATTAGAAGCTTTCCCCAGAAAGTTTTGCACCAACTGTCGATACATTTTGATGCCATCGCTATCATGTTGATGCTTCAGCTTAAGGGTGACATCCAAATATTTACCTTGTTCACGTTCAGCCTTGCCTAATTCTTCCCCACTCAGAACTAGGAAGTAGCTATAATTTTGGGCATTATGACAAGCAAACTCTAAATCTCCCAGTTCTAAACAGTTATGAACCCCTTCAGTTAAAGCACTGAGAGTTTCATGAAGGGGGTTTTTCCAGTGGTTGACGAGGACATTATTTAAGAAAACTACTTTGAGTTGAATTTGTTTCGCTGCAAATTTTTCGATAGAATGAACTGCTAACCTTCCAAAGCGATACCCGGTTTCAATTTCTCCCATTGCACCACATAAAAGCGCTCCATAAAATGCATAAGCATAAGCCGATTCAGGAGAGTTTCCATATTGTAACGACAAGGATATCATGGTAAACAAAATTGGAGGAAACATCGAACCTTTGGCAATATAAGCCGCTGGAATGATGTTCATTAAGATCCGCATCGCTGCTTTTTTATCACGGTCGGTCATTGCGGGGAGTTCGCCAAGTTTTTCCACCTGTAAATCTGGAGGCGGTGCTTCCTTCAGGGGAATTCCTAACATTTTTAAGACTTCTATTCCCGTCTCAACTGCCGATACCATTTGATTTTGTGAAAACTCCACCTGAATTTTCATTTCATAGACTTTCACTTTGTCCAGAAGAGTTTGGACCCGGGTGAGGGTGAGGTCAGAAAGTTGCTGCGATCGCTCAAAGTTAGTTCGCGTAAATTCTACTTCAGCCGCTTCTAAATATAACTGAAATGTGAGGTCATACTGAGTTTCCCAACTGTTTGGTTGAAGCTGATATAAAGCAATATTTAAGTATTTTGCGGCTGACTCATAAGCCGTCGAGGCTTTGGCTTTCTGTCCCGCTATCAAATTCAGGGTGGCAAGTTGATATTTTTCTTCGTCAGACTTCAGCAGTTCCAGTCCATAATTAAGCTGATTAACTAGGCTAAAAATATTATCTTTGCGTTCTTCTGCTGTTGTATTTTGTAATAACAATTGCCCAATTTTTAAGTGAGTTTGTTTTTTTTGTTCCTCGGGAATCAGGGAATAAGCTGCCTGCTGCACCCGGTCATGTAAAAATTTATAATCAACCTTGACATCATTTAAGGCAATATCTTGAGATTCCTCCTGTGTAAAAGCCAGAGGAATTTTATACTGATGACTTAATGGTAAAATTAACCCGGCTTGCAGTGCGGACCATAACTGTGCAGCCGTCCGGGAATTCGATTGCTCATTAACAATTCCTAGAACTTCTAAATTAAAGCTATTGCCAATACAAGCCGCCAAGGTTAAAACTTTTTGAGTTTCTTCCGACAGTTTACGAATATTTCTAGCAATCAGTTCAACAATATTATAATCTGTAATTCCAATGGCTTGAATTTGAGCTAGATCCCACTGCCAAATTCCCAGTTGCCGGTTATATTGCAACAAGGCTTCTTGATAGAGCGTTTTGAGCAATTGAGTTAAGAAAAACGGATTTCCTCCCGTTTTATGAAACAGCAGATTCGCTAAGGATTGAGACTCCTCGGTTTCATTTAAAGTATCCGTGATTAAGGCTTCAACATGGGACAACTGTAAGGGAGATAGAACCAGATTATCTACCGTTGTTCCTGCTTGTTGAATCCGTTCAATCGTCTGGATGGTGGGGTGAACCGGGGAGACTTCATTATCTCGATAAGCCCCAATGAGCAAGAAATACTGACTGTCCGTATCAGTCATTAGTAATTCTATCAATTTCAAGGAAGCTAAATCGGCCCACTGTAAATCATCTAAAAACACCACTAAGGGATGTTCTTTAGTGGTAAATACCCCAATAAATTGTTTAAAGACTCGACTGAAGCGGTTTTGGGATTCAGTGCTTCCTAGTTCAGGAACCGCAGGCTGTTCTCCGATAATTAATTCGACTTCCGGAATCACATCGATAATTACTTGTCCATTTTGTCCCAATGCCGACAAAAGTCGGTCTTTCCAAATTTGGATTTGGGAATCTCGTTCGGTGAGGAGTTGCAGAATTAAGGATTGGAAGGCTTGAATCAGGGAGGCAAAGGGAATATTCCGCTTGAATTGGTCAAATTTACCCGCTATAAAATAGCCGCGTTGTCGCACAATGGGTTTATGAACTTCAGCAACTAAAACGGTTTTGCCAATGCCGGAATAGCCGGAAACAAGCATCAGTTCAGTTTTGCCATTTGCGACTCGTTCAAAGGTGGTTAATAGGGTAGCAATTTCTGTCTCCCGTCCATAGAGTTTTTGAGGGATGGTGAGTTGTCCAGCTTTGTCCGCATGACCGGGAATAAATGAAGTAATTTCCCCGGTGGTTTGCAACTGAATTAAGCAGGTTTCAAGGTCAAATTTTAATCCGGCAGCACTTTGGTAGCGGTCTTCCGCAGTTTTTGCAAGCAATTTCATAATTAAGGCAGAAATTGCTTGAGGAATTTCTGCCTTAATTTCATGGGGGGGAATGGGGGTTTTCGCAATATGACTATGGACGAGTTCTAAGGGGTCATTACTGGTAAACGGTAAGGTTCCTGTTAATAGTTCATAGAAGGTGACTCCCAAGGAATAAAAATCACTCCGGTAGTCTAAACTGCGGTTCATTCTGCCGGTTTGTTCCGGGGACATATAAGCGAGAGTTCCTTCTAGTAAGTCAGGATGACTGAGGGTAGGACTTTCTCGTTCTAGGCGGGAAGCGATGCCAAAATCAATCAATTGAACGGTTTCGGTGAGGGGATTGATAATAATATTTTGAGGCTTGATATCTTTGTGAATAATATGATGGATGTGCAGTTCACTCAGCGCATCAACGAGGGGAATGGCGAGTTCCAGAAATTTAACTTGAGATAAAACGTGAGAATTAAGCCACTCACTTAAAGCTATTGATCCAGTATCTTTTAGTAAAAGTGCCCAGCCGTTTTTATAGGGTTCTAATCCGAGGGGTTGGATGATGCTGTTGATCTGGAGGTTTTCTAAAATTTGATATTCGTGGCGCAGACGGGTAATATCTCCTAGACTGGGATATTCCGATCGCAGGGTTTTGACGATCGCCTTCGACCCGTCAACCTGGTTTTGAGCGCGATAAATAACTGTTCTGCCTCCCGAGTGCAGAGTTTCCAAAAATTCATAGTTATTGATGAAGCTGACAGCCATTGATGATTCTCCGAGGTTATTAAATTGAGGAGGAGGGGATGATTGTGAGTTGGAAATTGAGCGCTTCCCAGTGCCGATCGCCTTTGCTGCGCTCTTCCATGCTAAGACTGGCGTTAAGTCTAAATCAGGCTTGACTTTTCTCTAGGATGTCACACCCCTGTCCTAAAATTTTTAAATTTAATAAAAATTAATCTAAAGTGGCATCATCACTCTCCTCCTTCCTGACCTCTATCCGGTACCCTTATAATGGTCAAAAAACATCCTTAATTCAAATCGATCTCAGGGAAAAGAGAGGGCTTGCTCCGTTCTAAAAATTGCCCCTTAACCCAGAAAAAACACTGTTTAGAACGGAGCAAAAAACCTAATCATTCACTTCTAATAAACCTGGGGGGGGATTGATTTCAAGGCGACCGGCTGCCATATCCACAATTGGGACAATTTCTTTCACAAATGGAATTAAAATATTGGGCTTTGATTTGTGTTTTGTGGGAGTGGTAGTAGTCTCGGAAGTGTGAGAACTTGGAGAAAGTTCAAGCGGTGCATCTGGAGGTTTAATTGCCAAAATATCATGACCAGCGGTGAGGATTTCGACGACAGTGCCGATTTCTTCCCCGGTGCGTTGATCGATCGCCACTAAGCCGATTAAATCTTGGATGTAATACTCATCTTCTTCTAAATGGGGGCGATCGCCTTGGGGAACGAACATCACACAACCTCGCAACGCTTCGGCTTGATTGCGATCGGTTACCCCGGCCAATTGTACGATAAAGATTCCCTTATTTTCAATCAATCGACCTTGCACTAATTCAACAGGTTGAGGAGTGGATTGATTGGGATACTTTAACCATCGCTGTCCCGGTTCCTCAAACCGTTCTGGGAAGTCCGTGGAGGGATAGACGCGAACTTCACCGTTGAGACCTTGCACGCCTACAATTTTACCAATTTCGATCCATTCATCGGAGGGGCGTGTATTCGCAGTTGAGGGCTTTTGTTTCATGGTTATCAGGACAAAAAAGAGGGAAGGGTAGAGAATCCCTGCGGCGATAGCGGGCGATCGCCATCATGACAATCGCCCGCTTTTAGGTTCCGCACTTCAAGAAAAGAGAGCGAAAACAGCACGGATTACTCCATGCGATCGCCCTGATCTGAGATTAAGGATTTAAGACAATTTTAATGCAATTGTCGCGCTTATGTTTAAATATTTCATACCCTTGAGGTGCTTCCTCCAAACTCATCTCATGGGTAATCACAAAGGTGGGGTCAATATCTCCCTTTTGGATGCGCTCTAGTAACGGTTTCAGGTATTTATGGACATGAGTTTGTCCCGTTTTCACGGTTAATCCTTTAGAAAACAACGCCCCCAGGGGAAACTTATCCACAAATCCGCCGTACACCCCAGGAATCGACAAAGTACCGCCTTTACGACAAGCGACGATCGCCTGTCTTAATGCCGTAGGGCGATCGGTTTCCAAGCGCAAACTTTGTTTCGCTTTATCATAAAAGGCATCCAATCCGGTTCCGTGAGCTTCCAATCCTACTGCATCAATGCAAGAATCTGGTCCAATGCCGCCCGTCATTTCTTTAAGCGCTTCTCCGGCATCGATTTCTTCATAATTAATCGTCTCCGCTTTCCCTTCGCGCGCCATCGCCAACCGTTCCGGAACCCGATCAATGGCAATCACACGTTCTGCACCTAACATATAGGCACTACGAATGGCAAATTGTCCCACCGGACCACAACCCCAAATCGCTACGGTGTCTCCCGGTTGAATGTTACAATATTCTGCTGCTTGATAGCCTGTGGGAAAGATATCTGTGAGAAACAATACCTGTTTATCAGTCAATCCTTCGGGTATTTTTAAAGCGGCTGTATCTGCAAAGGGAACTCGCACATATTGCGCTTGACCTCCCGCATATCCGCCCAACATATGGGAGTATCCAAATAATCCCGATGGCGTATGACCGTAAGCTTTTTCAACTATTTTACCATCGGGGATGGAGTTATCGCACAAAGACCATAGATCTCGATTACAAAAGAAGCAGTGACCGCAGGCGATGGTAAAGGGAATCACCACGCGATCGCCTTTATTCAAATTCTTCACTTCGGGACCTTTATCAACCACTTCCCCCATAAATTCATGGCCCAGAATATCTCCCTTTTGCATGGTGGGAATATACCCATCATAAAGATGTAAATCTGAGCCGCAAATGGCGGTAGAAGTAATTTTCAAAATGGCATCTCTAGGATTTAGAATACTTGGGTCTGGAACGTTCTCGACCCGCACATCGTTCTTGCCATGCCAGCATACTGCTTTCATTTTTTGAGTTCTCCTAAATTTTAATGAATGGGGATTTTATGAAGCGCTTCCCCGACTTAAGGCCCAGATATTTTGGGACTCTAGGGAGTCAGATAGTCACCTTACAGCCTATCTGAACCTCACCGGACTTTAAAAGATTAGACTTCTTACAAAATACTGTAGAGAGCCACCCAACCCCCCTTAAGAACGCCAATCGGCTGTTTTAAATTTTGCAAGAAATCTAGTATTTGAGTGATAAAATCCACCCTAATGCATCCAGTCCCCTCCCCTTAGCAAGGGGAGGGTTAGGGTGATTTTTTTCTCCATTTACCTGCAAAAAACCATCCCTAATTGATATTGATCCACTTCCCTATACTCTGGGGAAAGCTTTGGATATCACAGAGTAAAGATGGCTCTCTCAGTTACCGGCGATCGGAACGAGTGTAGGAGCGAGTTCCGGGAGCATCGGGGTTATCCGGATTGAGGGTTTCATCGATATTCTGCTCAATCACTTTAGGAATATTTTTCCCTAAGTTGCGAATATTTTTCAAACCCGTATCTCCAATTTCTTCACTCGGGAAATCTTCAGCGCTGTTTTTAATCTTTTTAACCGTCGCTGAGTCTACTTGTTCAGGATTATTTTTGGGGGTGGCTAATTTAGCGGCCTGGGCGCTGTTATCGGTGATGCCTCCAAATGCAAATCCGAACATCAAAGTGAGGGTCGCTAAACACCAGCCAATTAGGCGATTAACGTGAATATTTTTCAGCCAAGTTCTGTTTAAATTCATAAGCTCAATCGGGTTTATAAGGTTTTCAAGTTTTTTGTTGAACAACTCACTTTTCATTGGAACAAAGATTGTGGTATTCCGTCTCTTTCTTTAGGCGTAAATTGTGGCTTCAACTTTGAATAGATTAAGAAACACCAGAAGGTTGACCTTCGATGGTAGCAATTTCTCCCGCTTCTGCCAGCATTTTAAAATGCCGAATATCATCGCGAATTTGCTGTTCAGCAGATTGACCCACTAGGTGAGCAAAGGCATCGGTGAGTTTGCCTCCGGGGGGTTTGTATTCCAGGACTACTTTGACTTGAGTGCCTCGATTTCCGGGGGCAGGTTGGAAGCGGACAAATCCGGAATTTTCGATATCAGAATTTTCCACAGAAGTCCAGGCAATTAGATGATTTTTTCGGTCCGTGATAATTTCAGCATCCCATTCTAAGGTGGTATTTAAGGGCGCTTTTGTGACCCAATGCGATCGCGTTTCATCCAGAACTGTGACGGACTGGAGATGCTTCATAAATAAAGGCAGATTTTCAAAATTTCGCCAGATGTGGTACAGTTCATCGGGGGTACGATTGGCGATCGTGACAGTTTGTTCAACGGAGATTTTATCAGTGCCTTGAACTGCCGACTCAACAGCAGATTTCAGACTGGTTTCAGAGGTGGCAGCGCGATAGGCTAAACCACCGCCTGCGATCGCGAGTAATACACCGCGTAAGGAAGCTTGTTGCAATCCCATTAAAACCATTGCACCGCCGCCAATCAAGGAACCCCAACGCTCAGTATCGCTCATGCTAGTCTGTTCAGGCGATCGCGGTTGAGAATTGGGAACCGAATCGGATGTGGATGACATAAATTTTTCCTCAAATCAATCGGAGTTATCCCAACTTAGGGGCAACTCGCGAATAATGAACAAGTCTGTTGACCACTTTAACGAGGGGGAACTCCGGTGCACTCTGCCAAAAGGGGGAAGCAACACTCACTCGGTGGGGATAGATGATGAAGCGATCGCCCTGTCGTCCCTTAATTTTTATCCCGTTTTAGAGCATTCAGCTATCGAAAAAACAGATTTTAAAAAATTCAATTGAGTTTGGATTCCCGCCTAAGCGGGAATAAAAGAATGAGAATCTCGACGGGTTGCTGTTGTGTTTAATTCGGTTCAGCTAATGATTCAGCAACCTGAGCTTTTAAGGGAAATTCCCCACAAATATGCCACCGTCTGTCCTGAAATATCAGTAAAGTTAGATGACTAGCTGAACATTCATAATACAACTCACGATCTTTAAATTCAGCCCAGCCCATATTAAAATGGTGGCGTCTAAGATCTTTAAAGGCGATCGTCATGTGCGGGGAAAACGATCGCCCCTTAGATTTCGGGTCATAAATCCCCAAACAGGAGTTGAGATCTGCCGATAACTCCGACTGAAACAACAATAATTCTGGGGTTTTCTTCACATTTATATAAATTACTCGGGGAGGAAACGAACCAAACCCTGATAGAACCATCGGCACAGGTTCACGGACCTGAGCAAACCCTCTCAGGAACTCTTCTAGCAGTCCCTGTTTGTGCACTTCCCATTCAAAAGGGGCTTGTAGGGTAACATGGGGCGGAGACTTGAGGGCCTGACGGGTTTGGTAGTTTTCAGCAAAGTGCTGTTTGTATCCCGTGACTTCCTCCTGAATTGCTTCCGGGGGCAAAAGTGCAATAAAATATAACGTGGGATCGGTTGAAATCATGGCATTCCTTGGGTGTTAACAGACAATCGGTTTGGAAATCGGGGCCTCAAGCCTGGAGTATCCCTGGGGTAATCGCCCTAAACCGGAAAACCCTGGAGTCCTGACTCAAATAAACTTACGATAAATCATTCCGTCAAGGATATAGAGTAACCTAATCCTTAATCACTTGGCTGAGTTTCCAAAGGGATTTGCAGCGATTAGTCGAGTACAATCCGCTAAATATCCCCTGTTTTGAGGTAATCTGGAAAAATATTTAATCCAATTGGGCTGCGGATTCTAGGCTGAAATATCAGCAAATCATGATGACTGATGCGATCGCTTTAAAAGATATGTCCCGAAGCATGACTACTGAAAGTTCTCTCGTTCCTCTTTCCACTCTCAATCCTTTTGACTCCCTGACTCCGGAACAAATTTCCGAATGGGCCGGATATCATTTGCAATATGTTGATTTTAAAGATGTGGTCAATGAGGAGGGACTCCATCAACTTCCTGATTTCCCCGGTTTATATTTTGTCTATTTTATCATTTATGATTCCAAAGGGAAATGGACTGAAAATTTAGTGTATATTGGCATCGCAACGACCAGTATCAGTCAACGATGGAAGTCTAATCATCAAGTTCCCCTGTTTGGAAAAATGCACAAATTGGGCATTGAAATTCTGGTTAGAACCTTTACTCTCCTGCCCGGAATGGTCACTGCCGAAACGTTACAAATGTGGGAGCAATCGTTAATTCAAAAGCTCCATCCTGTGTTTAATGAGGAGATTTAAGGAACAGGATTATTGCAAAATAACCGAGGATACCCCCAACCCCCCTTAAGAAGGGGGGCTTAAGAGAAGTGGAGAAATTAGTAATAAGGGTAGTCCTAAATATGTAATGATTCATTATAATCATGAATAAAATACAATAAGG
>CBFGOM010000195.1:0-11755 GCA_965650385.1 uncultured Oscillatoriaceae bacterium | reverse complement strand
GAAGCCTGCCTTTTAATGCTCCGACCTATGTACACCGAACGGCAGATGAAACCTTATTTCAAGAATTGAGAAAAGGGGAATTTTGCTATGTATTTAATGCGCGGCAAATGGGAAAATCGAGTTTGCGGGTGCAAACAACCCATCGCTTGCAATCTATAGGGATTCGATGTGGGGTGATTGATGTAACTGCCATTGGTACTCAAGAGGTCACCCAAGAACAGTGGTATGGGTCGATTGTGGGGTTATTGACGAAGGCATTTCGACTGCAAGTCAATCTGTTAAGTTGGTGGCGCGATCGCGCTCATTGTTCTTATATTAATCGCTTAAGTGATTTTTTAGAGACCGTTCTGCTGGCGCAAGTCACTGAACCTATTGTGATTTTTATTGATGAAATTGATAGTGTTCTCAGTTTAAATTTTTCTACGGATGATTTTTTTGCCCTAATTCGCGCCTGCTATAACCGTCGCGCTGATCAGGAAGAGTATCGCCGGTTAGCTTTTGCTTTATTTGGAGTAGCAACCCCCGCTGATTTGATTTCTGATGGCAGTCGAACTCCTTTTAATATTGGAAAAGGAATTGAATTATCGGGATTTGAATTTCAAGAAAATTCCCCCTTATTAGGAGGATTATCGCCCCACTTTGCTAATCCACAATTAGCGTTAAAGCAGATTCTATATTGGACCGGGGGTCAACCTTTTTTGACTCAAAAACTCTGTCAGATGATTTCCACTCACTCCGGAGACAATTACCCGGCATTAACGCCTGATTTTATCAATGGTTTAGTCGAGACAAATTTGATTGGAAACTGGAAAGCCAATGATGAACCCGAACATTTTAAAACCATCTGCGATCGCCTCCTTTATAGTGAACAGCGAGTGGGACGGTTGCTGGGACTCTACCAAAAAATTCTGTTGCACTCAGAAGAGGAAGAGACGTCCTCGGGATTTGAAAAAGTGGCTGCGGATGAAAGTCCGGAACAAACTGAATTAATTTTAACCGGATTAATTGAAAAGCATGAAGGTATTCTCCGGATTAAAAATCCGATTTATCAGAAAATTTTTAGTTTTGATTGGGTCGCTAACCAACTGGCAAATCTCCGGCCCTATTCTCAGGCGATCGATGCTTGGATAGTCTCCGGATATCAGGATAAATCCTGGCTATTACGGGGAAAAGCTTTACAAGATATTCTGGAATGGTCTCAAGGAAAAAGCCTGAGTAATTTAGATTATCAATTTCTAGCCGCTTCACAAGAATTAGACCGGGAGGAAACTCAAAGAACCTTAGAAGCAGAACGCCTTAAAGACACAGAAGCCCGACTACAATTAGAACAACGTCACTTAAAGCGACAAACTCTCTTCTTAGGCATTGTCAGCATGGCGATGGTAGTCGCCAGCAGTTTGGGAATTTTCGCTTATCACCAATATCAACAAACGGCTATTAGTGAAATTCGAGCCATTACTTTATCTTCAGAAGCCTTATTTGCCTCACACAAAAGTTTCAAGGCACTCTTGCAAGCTATCAAAGCCAAAGAACGCTCAAAACAGTTCAAAACTCTCGATCCAGAACTGCAAAAAAGCATGAATGCGGCTCTTTGGAACGTGATTTTAAGTATTCAAGAATCTAATCGGCTTACGGATCATACAGCGGCAGTTTTAGCCGTGGATTATAGTCCTGATGGGCAAGAAATTGTCACCGCCGGAGTTGATGGAACCCTCAAACTTTGGAAGCGAGATGGAACACTGCTACAAACTTTAACGGGACATCAAGCCGTGGTTCGGGTGGTAAAATTTAGCCCCAATGGCAAATTTTTAGCTTCATCTGGAGATGATAAAACCGTTAAACTTTGGAACCGAGATGGGACCTTATTAAGTTCAATTCAAGGGAATACTTCAGGGATTTGGAGTCTTGACTTTAGTCCCGATAGTGAGCAAGTGATTTCTGGGGGGTCGGATAGTACCGTAGAAGCCTGGAATTTTCAGAATCAATTAGTGACGCGATTTGAAGGGGAAACCACCGGAATTCGGGCTGTAGCATTTAGTCCGGATGGTCAAACCGTTGCAGCGGGTAAAATTGATAATACCATCCAGTTATGGAATGCCGATGGAACTAAACTCCGGGAATTAATTGGACATCCGTCCCCAATTTATGCGATCGCCTTTAGTCCCGATAATACCCTTTTGGCGTCGGGCACTGTGGATGGGATGATTAATATTTGGACCCGAGAAGGAACCCTCCTCCATACGATACAAGCCCATGAAGCCACTGTTAAAGAACTAAGATTTAGTCCAGATAGCAGCATTTTAGCCTCGGCAAGCTGGGATAAAACCTTGAAACTTTGGAAACGGGATGGTACGTTAGTTTCCACCCTGCGAGGTCATGATGCGGCAATTTGGGGGATGGCGTTTAGTCCTGATGGTGCAGAAATTGCTTCTGCCGGTGCAGAAAATGTGGCAATTCTTTGGAAAACGCATAACATTTTTCAGCAAAAATTCTATGCCTTAAATGGGTTAGTGCGGGGATTATCATTTAGTGCCAATGGCAAATTTATTGCCACATCAGGCAGCGAGAAAATTTTTAATATTTGGCAACTGGATGGAACGAAGTTAAAAACCGTAGAAGGTCATACTGCCGCTATTGTTAATATCGATTTCCATCCTCAGCAGGAAATGATTGCATCAGTCAGCGAAGATAAAACCCTGAAAATCTGGAATGTGGATGGTACTCTTTTAAAAACCTTTGATGATGCAAATGCTGCCTTGTTATCAGTTAATTGGAGCTTTAATGGTGAAAGACTTGCTGCGGGAGATGCCAATGGAGTCGTTTGGTTGTGGAGTCGCCAAGAGGGTTTTATAAAACCGTTAATGGGACATACCGCCCCTACTTGGAGTGTAGAATTTAGCCCCGATGGTCAAATTTTGGCCTCAGCGAGTAATGATTCCACGATTCGACTTTGGAACCCATCCGGTCAGCTTTTAAAAACTCTCAAGGGTCATGATGCAGCAGTCTGGAAAGTCACCTTTAGTCCCGATGGTGAAATGATTGCGTCGGGGAGTGGCGATATGACGGCTAAACTCTGGCGCAAAGATGGAACGTTAATCAAAACCTTGAGTGGACATACTGCGGCAGTATGGGGTATTGATTTTAGTCCAGATGGGTCTTTAATTGCGACCAGTAGCATTGATGAAACCATTAAAATTTGGACCCGAGAAGGAGTTTTACTCACCACTTTGACAGGTCATCAGGCGGGAGTTCGGGCCGTTGCTTTTCATCCAACTTTACCCATTTTAGCCTCGGTTGCGGATGAACAAGTGATGACCCTTTGGCATCTCGATCGCCTCCTCAATCTTGACCCTCTGACTTATGCTTGTAACTGGGTCCGAGATTATTTAAAAACCAATCCAGCGGTTCCGGCAGATGAAGCGAAACTTTGTACTCGCCAATTCAGTACAACCCTGTCAAAATAGGTGAGTTTTGCCTGAATCCAAAATCTCACCTATTGGATTAAAGTCTAATCAATCCCGTCCGGTACGGGAGTTGGATTGGGACTGGTTTCAGCAAGATTTGTTTGCTTGTGCTGTTCGTAAAGTTCTAACAGTTCGGGTAAGGTCACAAATTTATATCCCTGTTGTTTGAGTTCTGTAATAATAATGGGTAAAGCTTGCACTGTGGCCGAGCGATCGCCTCCCCCATCATGTAACAGCACAATTCCCCCCGGTTTAGCGCTATTCAAAACATTGTTCACTAAAGCTCCAGAACTAGAAAAGAACGACTCACGAGCATCAGAAGACCACATCGCTACCGCATAATTTTGACTGAGTGCATAGTCGTTTAATCCATTGGTTAAAACCCCTCCCGGAGGCCGAAACCACTTGGTGTTACATCCGGTTTTTTCATAAATGAGTGCAGCGGTATCTTCAATTTCTTGTGCCGCTATTTCTCTCGGGACATTATGATATTGATGACTCCAAGTATGGTTACCCAAAGCATGACCCGCTTCGACGACTTTTTGAGCAATTTCCGGATGGTTTTTTAAATGTTGACCAATCAAAAAGAAGGTGGCTTTAATATCCTGTTCTTTGAGAATATCTAAAACTTGCTCAGTATAAATCGGCCAAGGACCATCATCAAAGGTGAGGGCGATCGCCTTTTCACTGTCATCTAAAGCGACCTCATACAATGTGTTTCCTTGAAACTCCGGGGTAACAGCAAAATTAAACTGGTTTTCCTTCTCGGTCTGCTTTTGGGCGATCTCTTTGATAAACCCTTCCAGTTGAACCTTCATCGCGTCCTGAACCCCGAGAGATGCTAATACAATCTCGGGGGATTTACCACTAGCTTCAACGATTCCTCCAGATAAAATTAGGGTCGGCAAAAATGTACCCATAATAATCGTACTAATCGCAGCGATCGCCGCCATTAACACCATCGACTTTGAAAAAAAGGGCTTCAGTTCATCCACACTTATTTCTCCCGCCCTATTTGGCGAATTATATCGTGATGCTTTAGTAGATTTTTCCTGAAAACTTAACGCTTTTTTTCACCCTAATTGAAAAAAAGCTCAGTTAAAAATTTTTGGCTTCCCTAATAACTTACGGATAATCTTCAGGGTTTTTAAATCCTGATATTGATATAGATAAGGCTCAATTACCCCACCCGATTTCATCCCTTACAGGAGATTGACCCAGCTACAAATAATAGTCCCGGGTCAATCAGTAGTCGGTGGATTGAGCCATCACAAACAGTCCCCATTCCACCCTTTACTTCTAAAAAGAATCAGGGTTTTGACCCCCTCATAAACCTTTAACACTGTTTAGGAACGAGTCAGGTTTTCTAGTTCTTGGCGGTTAGTCCATTATTCTGCCAATTCCTTGTACTTAGTCTTGAAATTTAGCGCGAATGATTGTTGCATAATGGCTGATGATTTCAGCGATAACTTCATCGATAGTTCGATGGTCTGTATTAATTTCAATCGCATTGTCTGCTTTTGTCAAGGGGGAAATTTGCCGAGTGCTATCTAGGCGATCGCGTAGGGCAATTTGGCCTTCAAGCTGTTCTAGGGTAATCTCTTCTTCCCCTACATTTGTCAGGTCTTGTTGACGTCGCCGGGCCCGTTCCCCCACGGAAGCGGTTAAAAAGATTTTTAACTCCGCATCCGGGAAGACATGAGTGCCAATATCTCGCCCTTCTGCAACCACTCCACCGCGTTCTCCAAAGTGCTGCTGCTGTTTGACTAAATGAAGTCGCACGCTTTTGAAGCTAGACACCTGGGAAACATTAGCGGTAACTGCTTGCGTTCTAATCGCCTCAGTCACGTTCGATCCATCTACCCAAACTTGGGTCGGAATTGCTGGGTCCTGACTGGTCTCGATAAATTCAATTTTGGCCTGACTGACGACTTCAGCGATCGCCGGTTCATCGTCAAACGCTATCCCTTTTTCCTGAACTAACCAAGTAATCGCCCGATACATCGCCCCTGTATCTAAATACAGCAATCCCAGTTGTTTCGCCACGCGACGAGCAACCGTGGATTTCCCTGCACCTGCAGGACCGTCTATGGCTACAATCGGTTTACGGTCTTTCAGGATAATATTATCAATTAATCGGGTGTTGCCAATCCTAGCGGCGATCGCCAATAATCCCGCAGATTCTATCTGTTCAATCGGTTTAAGACTTGTCGGTTCTACCAATTCACAATACTCTAGGTTAACGTCCGGTTCGAGGCCCAATTCAGCTTGAACCGCAGCAATTATACCCTGACGAGTTACATCACCCCGGAGAAAAACTTTCTGTGCCTTTTGTAAGCTCCGATACAGCACTGCTGCACGCGCTTTTTCTAAATCATTAAGGTACTGATTGCGAGAACTCATTGCCAATCCCGAAGACTCTCGAACAATCTCACAGGGGACAATTTCCACCGGCAGATTCAAATCCCGAACCATCCGCTGTAAAATCGCCAGTTGCTGGGCATCTTTTCGGCCAAAATAAGCGCGGTCCGGTTGTACCACATTGAAAAGTTTGGTCACAATGGTCGCAACGCCCTGAAAGTGACCGGGACGCGATCGCCCACATAACCCGGACATCATGGACTCGGGAGGCACAACCTGAGTTAAACCCGTCTCTGTCTCTTCCCCAATTCCCATCTCTTCCGGCGTCGGCGCAAAGATGATATCTACTCCCGCTTGTTCACACAGGAGGCGATCGCGTTCTAAAGTCCGAGGATATCGCAGCAAATCCTCATTTGGCCCAAATTGCAGCGGATTGACAAAAATACTAACGACAACACTATCATTGCCCGCTCTAGCCCGTTCAATTAAACTCAGATGCCCCGGGTGTAAGGCTCCCATCGTCGGAACCAAACCCACAGTCTGATTCTTAGACTGTCGGTCTAAGTAACAGCGCAATGCAACAACCGTCGTAAACAGGCGCACCACAACCCCCAAATCCTGACCAAACATACTCTCCGCAAAGTAGTTTATCCCAGGAAAGGATACAGGCGGAAGTCAGAATGAGGAATTTTCCGCAAAAAAACCCGCAGGCTCAAGCCTGGGGCGTTTGCAGAATTAGCCCGCGCAGGCGGGCTACTCTATAAAAAACATGACTTTGGGTGTCACCAGTTACCACTTCTAACCGCTAGGGTACCCAAACCCTATCACTGGGCAGATGAGGTGGTGGTGGACCCTAAAATCTCCAGACGTACCTGTGCAACCCCGCTATTGATCATGCCCAGATTTTGGGCTGCGGCTGCTGAAACATCGATAATGCGTCCTCCGGTATAAGGTCCGCGATCGTTAATTCTGACCACCACAGAGTTCCCGTTATCCAGATTGGTGACTCGGACTTGGGTCCCAAAAGGCAAATACAGATGGGCCGCAGTTAACGCATTTTCGTCAAAGATTTCTCCACTGGCACTCATTCGACCATGAAAGCCCGGGCCATACCAAGAAGCCATCCCGTTGATTTGGTATTGAAGATATTCCGGGGTAGCAGCTTGTAGCGTGGGCGGTTCCGGTTCGGGTCGGGGTTGGGGGCGATTGGCAATTTCGGCGATCGCGGGTGCGTTGGCAATCAGGCGGCGGAGTCGGTTGGTGGCTTGAATGGCGTCTTGTGCTAGGTCGTTGGTGGTGTCCGGTAGGCGGGTTTGCTCGTCGATCGCCACCAGGTCCATGCCATTGACTTTAATCAGATATTCGTCACGGATGGGGTATCCTTCCTCGTCCAATTCCCCATTCCATTCAAGGGTTATTTCCGGTGTGGCGTTACTTTCTCGTAACTGATTCAAGGTGGCGGCGATCGCCTCTGCTCTCGATACGGGATCCCTGGGATTCTCGGCCTGAATCGGACTCTGGGCGATCGCTTTGGATTCCAGACTGCTTAACCCCTTCAAACCCTTGGCCTTCAGTCCCGCTCCTGCCGACCCCATCTCCGTCTCTGAATTGGAATCCCCAGTCATCTCCCCAGACTCGATAAAGGTCAAGACGGGAATATTTCTGACATAGAGAGTCGCTGCCGGTTTCCCCGTGATTTCATGGGGTTGAATCTTAGTGATGACTTCGGACCAAGGATTCACCTGGATTCGGTCTGGATCCGAGTTCACTGTGATGGGTCTATTGGGTTCAGCATGACTGGTTGAGGTTGTCCCGCAGGCGGTCATCAGCAGCACAACCGTTGTCCACCAAAATCTTTGCTTCATATATTTTGCTGTGAGGAACTGGTAAAGAACAATCCATGAGTAGGGTTAGGTCCTTGGTATAGACCTGATGCAGCCCCTTCCTTGGGGCTTGCGCTACCTTTCTCATAGTCGATACGTTTTCAGTTTGGTGTGTTGAACTGCAACAGACTATCACAAAGGTTTGAGATTGGGGATCGGTATGGGCGATTAAACCCGGGTAACTTTATTAAAACTTTACAATTCACCTATAGGGTATATCCTACTGAACCCTATATAGAATCAGAATTTTGGATTTATCTGCTAGAAAGAATACTTTATCAAAACTTTACATTCAAGAAGCGAAATTTGCGCTGTGTTCAATTGCCAAGTGTAGAGTTGCAAACTGTAATTGATGAACAGTTGGGGTTTTGAGGAGAAGGAAGGGGCGATCGCGCCCAAAAATCCCGAAAACATCCTGCCTCCCGCGATCCATTGGTCCTACCTCCCCTGTAAAATAGCCAAGGTGGAAATAGCCGTTCAGATGGGTTGATACATGGATTATCGAGAAGCAGGCGTGGATGTTGAGGCGGGTCGAGCCTTTGTCCAAAAAATTCGGAATATGGTTACAGGGACCCATCGACCGGAAGTCCTCGGTGGGATTGGTGGATTTAGCGGTTATTTCGAGTTACCCACCGGATATCAGCAACCCATCCTCGTCTCTGGGACCGATGGGGTGGGAACGAAACTTAAACTTGCCATGTTGCTCGATCGCCACGATACCGTTGGCATTGACTTAGTAGCAATGTGTGTGAATGATGTTCTAACATCCGGTGCCGAACCTTTGTTCTTTTTAGATTATTTAGCCACGGGAAAACTGAATCAAGAACAACTGGCGAATGTAGTCCAAGGAATTACCGACGGATGTAAACAATCCGGTTGTGCGCTGTTAGGGGGAGAAACCGCAGAAATGCCCGGATTTTATCAACCGGGAGAATATGATTTAGCGGGGTTTTGTGTGGGAGTCGTGGAAAAAAGCGAACTACTCACGGGTCAGCAAATCCAACTGGGAGATGTGGCGATCGGGCTGGCGAGTTCCGGAGTGCATAGTAATGGATTTAGCCTAGTTAGAAAAATTGTGAGCGACTGCAACATCGATTGGCAGGACAAACCGGAAACCCTCCCCGCATCTGTTGGCGAAGTCTTGCTCACCCCCACCCAACTCTACGTTAAACCCGTATTAGCCGCCCGAAAATCCGGAATAGAAATTCACGGCATGGCGCATATTACCGGAGGTGGATTACCAGAAAATCTCCCCCGTTGTTTACCAGAAGGATTATCCATCCAAATTGACCCCAACAGTTGGCCGATTCTGCCCATTTTCACCTGGTTAGCTGAAGTCGGGAATGTAACTTTACCCGAAATGTTTAATACCTTTAATATGGGCATCGGTTATGTAGTGGTTGTGCCAGCCAATCAAGCCGAAAAAACGATTCAATGGTTTGAATCTCAGGCAATTTCTGCCTATCAAATCGGTGAAGTCATTGCAGGAACTGGCGAATTGATAGGAATTCCCAAAGCATAGGCTTAAAAGCTAGATAAAACCCGCGCATTTGAGTTCATCGCAATCTCTACGCGGGTTTTATCTATGGAGTAGCCAAATTTACTCCTCCCATTCTCCAGGTTCCGACTTGTGCAGGAGCCAGTCGAGATAAAGCACCAGAATCTTGAGTTTGATAGCAGTAGACAGCCTCTTTAGATTCTCATCTCTAAGCAGCCACTCCCAAAACTTCTTAAGCACTAATTCCAAGACTATCTCGCCCGACTTCTGGATAACGAGAAACAGCGCCAAGTTAACTAAATTGATGTACATTGCGATTGCCTTATGGATTGGATATCTCCACTGTCGCAACTCAACTTGAGAGTTATCTCTCAAACTTAGGCTGACATACCCTGACATTGCCTGACATCAAGGTAGACTTTCGCCGAAAGTCTTTGCTAGACTGGGTTTAAAGTGATTGATAAATTTGCCAATGCAACCTCTACCTCGTGACTTTCTGACTCAAGTGGCACAGGAATATAACCTGACTGAGGAACAGCAGGAGGCGTTTTTAGAGCGCTTTATTAGCAATAAGAATGAACAGGAAATTGCAGAGACTCTCCATATCACTCCTAATGCTTTCCGAACTCGAATGACAGGAGTCTATAGCAAGTTCCTCATCAGCGGTAAGGGGCCAGGGAAAGTCCGAAAATTACACGATTTTTTGATTAAAAAGCATCAAAAATCTCATGCTTCTACAATTCCTGAGCCTTCTGACCCTGCGATCGATATCGAGTTCCTCGTGCAACAGGCACGCGAAATGGTCCGCTCCTATATTCAAAACGAATGCGGCACCATGCGAGTCCTGGATATGACCCACCCGATCGGGTTAGATGATATCTACACCCATGTCAATATTCTGGAAACCATTACCGGGCGCAGACGCAAAGGAATTCCCGATTTATTGCAACACTGTAATTCTGAGGATTTTGAACGTTTTGCACTGGGGAAAATTATAGAAGAACGAGTGCCTGGATTAGAGGCGATCGCAAAATATTCTAAACTTATAATCTTGGGTAAACCAGGAGCCGGGAAAACAACATTTTTGAAATATTTAGCAATTCAATGCCTGAATCGCAAATTTCTCGAAAATAGCCTCCCAATTTTTATCACCCTTAAATATTTTGCTGAAGCTGCAAACCAGCCGAGCTTGCTCGACTATATCACTCAATCTCATAATTGCGTGTCCTTGCCCGAAATTATCCAGCAGGGTCAGGCTTTAGTCTTACTGGATGGATTGGACGAAGTTCGGGAAGAAGATAGTCACCGGGTTTTAAACGAAATTCGCCATTTTTCTACTCAGTTTCGGGATAACCATTTTGTCATAACCTGCCGGATTGCAGCCCGTGAATATACGTTTGAACCCTTTACAGAAGTTGAAATCGCCGATTTTGACAAGACCCAAATTTCTAATTTTGCCAACAAGTGGTTTAAGAATAAAGCTGTAAAACCTGAAACCTTTATAAACAATCTTAAAAAATCTCCCAGAATCCAAGAGCTTGCCACCAGTCCCCTGCTGCTGACACTGCTCTGTTTGACCTTTGAAGAAACCGGAGATTTTCCCGCGAATCGCTCCGAACTTTATAAAGAAGGTCTGGATGTGCTCCTGAAAAAATGGGATGCTAAACGGGGAATTTATCGAGACCAGGTTTATAAAAAGCTATCACCCCAGCGCAAGGAAGATTTACTCAGCAAAATTGCTTTAACCACCTTTGAAGCTGGAGACTATTTCTTTAAGCAAAAAGAAGCAGAACGCTACATCACAGACTATATTCGTAATTTACCCAATGCCAATACAGACGAAGAAGCCCTACAACTGGACAGTGAGGCAGTATTGCGCTCAATTGAAGCGCAACACGGGTTGCTAATCGAACGGGCTAAAGGGATTTATTCATTTTCTCATCTCACTTTTCATGAATATTTCACGGCCCGAGAAATTATTATTACTCAACAATCCTCAGAGGAAGCATTGCAAAAGTTAGTCAGTCACATCACTGATAGACAGTGGCGTGAAGTTCTTCTCCTAGCAGCAGGTATGTCGTCTCTTGCAGATAGGTTGTTGCTTTTAATGAAACATAAGGCCGATCATCTAATTGACGGTTGTGAAGGTTTAGAACAGATTTTAAATTGGTTAAATAATCACCCATTTTTAGGCTATGAATGTACTCACGGGGAGAGATTAATGTTAATTCTGTGCTTTTCTCTATCTTTTGAAAAATCTATTCCCGGTCTTCAAAAAAGTCTTATTAAATTATATCTAGAAAGTCAGATTAATGTCCCAAATAATTATTGTTCAATCAAAATTCTAGACGGATATTTTATTATATTAAAATTTTCACAAAGTCTCCCGGCAAATATAGGTTCTATATTTAATAGAGAATTCATTAATTTAGATATGAGTCTAATAGAAATAGAGGAGATTAAAGGCTTATGGCAATCTTGGTCAAAAAAAATGGAAATAAATAATCTTATTCTAGAAACTCTTGACGTTATCAATGTAAATGATTATA
>CBFGOM010000194.1:0-11798 GCA_965650385.1 uncultured Oscillatoriaceae bacterium | reverse complement strand
CTAAAGTCATCGGAACCTTACGTGGCGACGGCAAGAAACCCGCAGCCTACATCGCCGACACCACCACCGCCAACGCCCAAGTGCGAACCCTATCGGAAACCGTCCGCCTAGATACGCGCACCAAAATGCTCAATCCCAAGTGGTACGAGGGAATGCTCTCCCACGGCTACGAAGGCGTCCGCGAACTCTCGAAACGCCTCGTGAATACGATGGGATGGAGTGCAACAGCAGGTGCCGTGGATAACTGGGTGTACGAGGAAGCGAACGAAACCTTTATGAAGGATGAGGAGATGCAGAAACGCTTACTCAACCTCAACCCCAACTCGTTCCGCAAGATGGTGACCACATTGCTAGAAGCCAATGGACGGGGGTACTGGGAAACCAGTGAGGAGAATTTAGACCGCCTGCGCGAGTTGTACCAAGAAGTGGAAGACCGGATTGAAGGGATAGAATAGAGTTAGTTTGAGTTAGGGTGGGGCAGATGCTTCCATCTGCCCCTTCTAGAACTGTCAGATTGAAAACACTAACCTAGAGAGTTCACCATGATTGACGTGCGAAAAGCTGTCTTGGCTGCCCAAAGTCAATTTCAGGATATGCAAGATTTGATGAGTCAAAATGGCTCATGTATCCACGATTTAAGGTTAGAAGAAGTGGAAATTTCAGAAGATAAAAAATACTGGTTTGTCACCCTTGGATATAATTTTGCCGACCCTGAATTTAAAAATGTTCCATCAATTATTTTTTCTCCCCCAAAAAGTGAGAGGAATTATAAGATTTTTAAAATAAATTCTGAAACTGGAGAATTTGAATCCATGAAAATTCGAGAGGTATGAGCGATTATATTAGCCAATTGATTGAGGGCCATAAAAGTCGCGGAATCTTAATCGATACCAATATTTTACTGTTGTGGTGTGTTGGAACAGTCAATCCCCAGCGCATCTCTAAATTTAATCGAACTGAACAATTTTTACCTGAAGATTATAAAACTCTCTTGAAAATTTTACAGTATTTTTCCAAAGTAGTTACGACTCCTCAGATTTTAACAGAAGTGAATAGTCTGGTCAATAAAGTTGGCGAACCAGCGCGCTCTCAATGTTTACAAATCTTGGGGCAAGGAATCACAAAGCTAGACGAATTCTATATTGAAAGTGCAACGTTAGGAAGGGTAGAGAATTTTAAAAAATTTGGTTTGACTGATTGCGGAATTATCGAAGTCGCCCGAGATAAATATCTGGTACTGACAGATGATTTTAAATTGGCTAACTATTTGACGAACACAGGAATTGATACCCTGAATTTTAACCATATTCGGCTATACGGGTGGCGTTAAATTTGATGTTTTGAATGTTCTAAAGGATTATAGAATACGACGATTCGCGATTCGTTTCTACATTTAAAAATAAGGCGTAAGTCCTAATTTTATTTAAAATAGATGTTTGGGCCTTTAACGCATCAAGTAAGTCCCGCTAGAAAAAATTTGGGGAACGGATTAAGCGGAATTTTTTCTAACGGTTTAAATGAGGGTCTGCGGTCGAGGTTCAAATCACCTAAATTCGAGAGTCATTTATCTACCCTGGGGAATGTAAAATAGTAAGATATTCAATAAAGTGTGAAGAGTTGACTGGAGGTGATCTGGAAATGCAAATTGAACCCTACGACCCACGTTATCTTGATGCGGTGATTCGTCTTTCGCTTCGGGCATGGACTCCGGTTTTTGATTCGATTCAGAACGCGATGAACGCTGAGGTGTACCAGGCATTTTATCCCAATCATTGGTCTGTGAGCCAGCAAAAAGCTGTGGCGGATGTCTGTGCGGCGGAAGATATGAATGTATGGGTGGCTATGGACGCAGATTCTCCGGTGGGCTTTGTCTCGGTAAAATTACACTCAGAGGACAGCATGGGTGAAATCTACATGGTTGCTGTGGATCCTGACTTTCAAGGTCAAGGCATTGGTCAGAGTTTGATAGAATTTGCTCTGGCTTGGATGAAAGAGGCAGGGATGTCGATTGCTATGGTAGAAACGGGCGGTGATCCGGGTCATGCTCCCGCCCGTCACACTTATGAAAAGGTGGGTTTTGAGCAGTTCCCAGTTGCCAGATACTTCCTGAAGCTCTAAGTATTGATTTATGGCTGCCAATTCAACCAAATGAGGCGATCGAGGGTGAGGTTACCGAGGACAGTTTCTGGAGGAACAGAACCCCGATTTTCTCTAGCGATTGGACCATTAAATATATTGAACCCGATCGCTCTGTGGGGAAGAGCAAATTAGATAGTTGGTTGTCGGTCCCTCTCCTGGGAAGCACTCAAATCGACTAAAACCTGGGGTTTGGTTGTAAGACATCCCAATGGTTGCTCCCCTGGGTCTTTCGATTAATTTGCCATCACCTGTGTATTCGCTACAGCAGAATGATCCGCCGCAAAGGTTTGGGCGGCAGCATCCTTCACCCGCCACCCCGAGGCAACTGTCCTGAGTAGATGCCAACGTCGTGCTTATATGGGGTCCCTAGAAGAACAGTATCGCGCTTTGAGGTCTGAATGACTTAAATAAAGCTCTAATTCGACTTTTTTTAGTATGGCTATTTTTCCTCTATGGTTCGGATGTTTCTATCTATTATAACAGACGTATCACAAGTAGATTTTGTATTAATTTGAATTAGAGGTAACTTGTTTATAACCCTGATGTTACTTGCCAAAGTTTAATACTGCCATCGGCGCTACCACTAATAATTGCTCTATTATTGGGCATAAATACCAGGGAGGTTATTGAGGCTGAATGTGCTTGTACTTCCTTTAATTCTTCTCCAGTATAGGGATTCCAAAAGCCGATCGCACCGTTGCGAGTTCCCCCTATAACTAAGGGGGATTGTGGACTAAATGCTACTGTCTCAATCGAATCTGTATGGGTTAAAGTTGCTAATAGTTCTCCGTTATTCACTTGCCATAATTTTATGGTATGATCTCGACTACCCGAGGCGAGAATTTGGCTGTCGGGACTGAAGGTAACCGATCGCACCATTTCCTCATGTCCCGTGAAAGTTGCTATGGGTTTTCCGGTGGGCAATTCCCAGAGTTTTACGGTGCGATCACCACTGCCACTGGCTAATAGTTTGCTGTCGGGAGAAATAGCGACGGATTCTACTGTTCCTTGATGGTCCGTTAACGTGGTAATTTGTTTCCCGGTCCTGATATTCCAGAGTTTAATCGTTGTATCGGTACTGCCACTGGCTAGAATTGTACCCGTAGGATTGAGGGCAATGGTGTTAATCCATCCGGTATGAGGTGCAAACCAATCTCCCAGCGATCGCAGTAGTTTTCCTGTGCCTAAATCCCATACTTTTAGACTGCGATCGCAACTGCCACTGATTAATAATCTCCCATCGGGACTAAAAGCCAGCGCCTGTACCCATCCTGAATGTCCCGATAGCCAGTTCCCTAATTGTTCCCCAGAGTTTCCCCTTCCCGGATACCATAATTGGATGCGATTCTCTTCACTACCACTGGCAATGATTTGGCTATCGGGACTGACTGCCACGCAGCGAATGCGACTACCCGAGGTAAAGGTTTCAACCCATTTCCATTCCTTGGGTTCCAAAGTTTTTAAGTCTTGTAATACTTCTTGGGCGGATTGATAGCGTTGACTTGCTTTATCTTGCAGCAATTTATCTAGGATATTTCCTAAAGCGATACTTACGGGACGGCTGAGATATTGTCGCCATTCCCACTGATTCCCATGTCGGAGATTGAAGGGGCTGGTTTGGGTTAATAGTTCAATACAAGTTACTCCTAAACTATATAAATCACTGGCAAAGGTGGGTTTTCCCATTAACTGTTCTGATGCGGTATATTCAGGACTGCCAATAATGGTGGCGTTGCCGATTGGGGGTTGATTGGAGACGCTTTTGACAGCACTAAATCCCACAAGCAGCAAAGAATCAGAACGGGTTTGAGAGGAAATATTATTTCCGGAAACGGGGGGACGTCGAATAATATTAGCCGGTTTGATATCTCGATGAATCACTTGATTGCTGTGAACAAAATGCAGCAGGGGTAAAATTTGTTTGAGGAAGGTGTAGATCTGGTGTTCTGAAAACGCCCCGGACTGTTTTAGTTCTTCCCCGAGGGTTTTTCCCTCCATGAATTCTTGAATTAAATATTGATGTTTATCTTGTTCAAAATAAGCGAGGAGGCGAGGAATTTGGGGATGTTGTCCGAGGCGGTCTAATTGCACCGCTTCTCGTTGAAAAAGTTCCGCCGCTTTTTGGGCTTCGCTGACGGTTTGGGGCGGAAAAAATTGCTTGATGACACAGAAGGGTTTGGAGGGAATATCTTCATCAACAGCTAAAAAAGTGCGGCTATAGGTGCTGCTACCGATGGGTTTTAAGGCGCGGTAATGGTCTCGTAGCAGGAGTTTAGAACCGCAGGTTTGACAGAATTTATTTCCGTCGGGGTTTTTGGGTTGTTTGCAGGTTGGATTTAAGCAATGGTTCATAGGGTTGATTGGCATTAAGTATAATAATAATTTTAAGGGGTTAAACCCTGCCAAATTTTGAGGGTTTTATCAAGACTGCCACTGATGATGGTCTGACCCTCCAAACTTAAAGCCAAGCAGGTTATACTATCACGATGGCCGGTGAGGGTGTGGAGGAGGTTGCCGGTTTCTTGATGCCAGATTTTCAGGGTTTTGTCTTCACTGCCACTGACTAAAATATGACCGTTTCCAGGATTGAGGGTGGGAGGTAAGGGGAGATAACCGATCGCCTGAAATCCACTTAAATGTTCCTTGGGGGTGGCTAATCGAGTGCCGGTATCCAGTTGCCAGGTTTGGATGGTTTTATCCCGACTGCCAGAAGCGAGGGTTTGACTGTCGGAGGCGATCGCCACTGCCTCAATCCGTTCTTGATGTCCCGTTAGGGTAGCTTTCATCGTGCCATTCCGCAGGTTCCAGAGTTTAATAGTGCGATCGTCACTGCCCGAGGCGATGGTTTTGCCATCGGGGGAACAGGTGAGACAAGAAACAGCTTGGGTATGTCCTTCCCAAGTTTGTTGCAGTTGTGCGGTCCGGAGATTCCAGAGTTTCAGGGTTTTGTCGGCACTACCACTGACTAAGCTTTTACCATCCGGGGTAATTGTGAGAGCATTAATCGCCCCCGTATGTCCCGTGAGGGTGCGCAGTAAAAAACCCGTGGGTAATTGCCAGAATTTAATCGTTTTATCCATACTCCCGGAAATTAGCAGTTTGCCATCGGGGGAAATGACAACGGCGGTCACTGCACTGGTATGTTGAGTAAGGGTATGAAGGACTTTTCCGGTATGCCCGTCCCAAATGATAATGGTTTTATCCTCACTTCCCGAGGCAATGATGTTACCCTCTGTAGAGAGCGCAACCGTTTTGATGGGGGCGGTATGTCCAGTGAGAGTGGAGTTACACTCCCAGGTTTGGCGTTGGAACAGTTCCAGGAGGGGATTCGTGGGAATTGTGGGTGGGGTGGGAACTGCGGGAACAAAGGGCGTGACTGCGCCGGGGAAACTCCGACTGCCTGTGGGATTCAA
Source organism: uncultured Oscillatoriaceae bacterium (assembly GCA_965650385.1). Taxonomy (GTDB): domain Bacteria; phylum Cyanobacteriota; class Cyanobacteriia; order Cyanobacteriales; family Laspinemataceae; genus Laspinema. Next base: position 6,246 of record CBFGOM010000194.1, on the reverse strand, counting down.
GTCCCGCAGAACCGCTGCGGCAGAGGGATAACGGGCTTTCATGGAATCTTGGATCATCTTGTTCAAAATGGCGGCAAGGCGATCGCTGACCTGACGTCCAATTTGCTGTAAGTGCGATTGCCACAACCACCGCGACTCCACTGGATCATAAAGGCGATCCAAAGAAATCCCCGTTAACAACTGAATACAAGTTACCCCTAAACTATACAAATCACTCGCCGGAAAGGCCCGCCCCCCGCGCAGTTGTTCCATCGGTGCATATCCTTCCGTACCCGCCCTCGTACCCGTTTTCCCTCCGCCCGAATTGAGTTGTTTAGCAATCCCAAAATCAATTAACACTAATTGACCCGACGAGGAAGACTGTCTCCCATCTTCTCGACGGATAATATTTGCTGGTTTGATATCCCGGTGAATCACCTGCCGTTCATGGACAAACTGTAATACCGGCAGCAAATCTAACAACACCTGACGAATTTGTTCCTCTTTGAACGCCCCAATCCGTTGCAGTTCTTGCCACAACGTTTGTCCTTCAATAAACTGCTGGACCAAATACAGACGTTTATCTTGTTCAAAATAGCCTAACAAGGCCGGAATTTGGGAATGTTGTTCCCCCAACAATAATAATTGCCGCGCCTCCTGTTCAAATAATTCCGTCACCTTTGCCATTGCTTGGGAATCGGACTGGATTTCCGGCGCTGGTAATAATTGCTTAATCGCACAGGGGGCGTTCAAGCGGTCCTGATCCAGGGCCAAAAAAGTGCGCCCCATTCCGCCTTCCCCGAGGGGGCGAATGGTACGATAGCGATTTTTAAGCCCTAATGGAGAACGACAACTCAGACAAAACTTGGCGTTATCTGGATTGTAAGGCTTCTTGCAATGGGGATTGAGGCAATAGCTCATAGAACAGAAGCGCAAGGCGAGGGGACTTAGGATCTATTGTACCGACAGGTTCCCCTTGGCTTACGTTAAGCACAGAAAAAATTTAATTTGAGACTTTTAGGAGAAAGAGGCGTCAATGACAAATCCGAGTGTCCCAGGGTTGCTGAAAAGCGGGGGTGCAGCTTGCCCAGGGTGATGATATCGGAATTTGATCCAGTTGCGGGCAACCGACTCAAAAGGTCACGGGGATTTTGTGTTGTGTAGGCTGGCGATCGCTGAGTGGAAGGGTTGCTGCATCGGTTGAACTCCATCGAAAACCCGGAAATTTCCAGATAGGCGGCCCTGGCAAGGGGGTCTGGGTTTTCTCTTTCAGGAGGGAAAACTCTTTTAGGCAGGCGATCGCTACTTTATACGGAATTGTAGTCAAATTTTAGCCCACTTTATTGAGTCGTGAAACCGCCAACGTTTAAGCCCCTGCCGGTTGTTGCTCATGCCCGATCGCCACTTCATCCCTCAATAGGGGTAGAGGTAAACTCCCCAAAACCCGGAGAAAACGATAGGGATTGATTGCTCAATTCCCGAGTAGCCTTGGGGTTGGGAATGTTAGCTGCCCTTGATAGCGCGATCGGTCATTGCTTTATAAATTCACCCTTTCGAGGGATGAATCTCCCGAGCCAACGTGGTGTAATTGAAATGTAAGACGGAAAGATATGTAGTTTTTCCAAACTAATTTTTTAAGCTGGAGGAAACATGGCTATAACACACCAAAAACGAGCCGTTGGTACATTTCCCACTCGTAGTCAAGCTGAACGGGCATTGCGGGCACTCAAAGATAGTGGTTTTCCAATGGACCGCGTATCGGTCATTGCCAAGGATGAAAATCGTCCGATCTCCGATGACCTCCACGGTGATGACCGAGGGAACAAAGCGGATGAAGGTGCAGCACTGGGTGCAGCAACCGGAGGGGCGATCGGAACCATTACCGGGTTACTCGTTGGTTTGGGCGCACTTGCCATTCCCGGCATTGGTCCTATCATGTTAGCGGGTGCCACAGCAACCGCATTGGCAACGACTGCTGGGGGTGCCGCGATCGGGGCTGCCGCTGGGGGCTTAATCGGTGCTTTAGTTGGCCTGGGTATTCCTGAAGAACGCGCCCGAGTGTATCAAGACCGCGTATCCCGTGGGGATTACCTGGTGATTGTAGACGGCAGCGAAGCAGATATCGCCCGTGCCGATATGATTTTAAACGAGGGTGGCATTGAAGAATGGGGCGTGTATGACACTCGCCATACTTCTACGGATCATAATCAAGAAACCGTGGTCGAACATCGTACCCCTGGAGTTGAACGGGAACGAGACGTAGTTCGCAACGATGGGGATGTCGTCTATGAGGATAACGTAGTCAAGGTCGTCGATCACACGACAGAACGGGATATCCGCCGTTAAACTTTAACTTTTTTCTAAGCCAAGAATGAGGCTGGAACCCTTAGTCTTGAATGACCGGAGTTATACGGAATCTGGTTGTTATCGGTCCATAAAAACCCGCACCCTCAAGGGTGGGGTTATACGGATAAACCCAACGGACGTAGCGTCAAAGCGAAAACGTCATTTTACCAACCGGATTGGGTATGAACAGGGTTCCAGTAGGGTATCTCTTGTGTTGTCATAGAGAATTTTAAACAGATAGTTTCAATGGGGGCGATTCACAAGTACGGAGGACCCTCAGAAAGAGGGGGGATAAGCCCTTAAAACTGAATCGCACATCTACCCTAAACCTAAAAAAATTCAGGAAAAAACCATGAAAAAGATTACTCCTTTCTTACTCGGACTGACTATTTTGTTAGGTGCTGGTGCCTGCCAGAACCTAGAACGAACCAGCGCTGATGCGCCTAGTAGTCCGGATGGAGCCGTTGAAGAACCGGCTCAAGTCGAAGAAACCTACGAAGATGCCCGGGATGAGACTCGCCGCGCTCAACTCGATAGCGACATTCGAGCGCGGGAAGAGCGAACGGATGCCGTGGGTAACGCCGAGGAGCGATCAGACGATGATTTGGCGAGTGAAGTTCGCAGCAAACTAGAAGCGAATATCCCCGAGGGTAAGTTGGCTGTAACCTCTGAAGAAGGGGTTATTACGGTGACGGGAACGGTTCCTAACCAACAAGAATATGATTCTATCCCGACTTTAGCCCAGGAAATTCGCGGGGTAAAAGAGGTGAAAGTAGATGCACAAATTGTTGCACCGGCTGAAACTCCGGCCCCAGCGGATCAATAGAACAAGCGGGGTATAATTATCGCCAGGATGATTGTTCCTCTTGAAAAAATCAAAGTGCGTTAGGCGTTTGTCTGACGCACTTTGAGCATGATTGGGGGTTAAATGTGCGTTACCCCTCACTTTGAAAACCTTAGCTTTGTCAAGGTATGTAGGGGCGTAAGCATTGCGCCCCTACAAGAAATAATTTAACCGGGCTACTCCTAAAACCCCTGGAGTTGTTTATTTTTGTCTCGGGCAAATTTCAGCAATTCTTGAGCTTCTGCTGAGGCAGTGGTTCCGGCGGGCACTTGTTCCAATTGGGTGATAATTTTCCGTAAGTCGCCCGCGAGTCTCCCCCAGTCGAGGCTATCCTGATCAGATCTTGCCAACTCCTGCCAATTGGCGATCGCATCTTTTGCCTGGTTGAGGGTTTGCAGCGCCTCCTGTTCCGCCTGTAAGCGCGTCACCACAATCCCGCGATTGACCTGATATTCCGCCAGTTTTTGTTGAACTTGCAAATAGTCGGGTGCATCCGCTTCAACCTTTTCCAGACGGGCGATCGCCATATCCCACAACCCCTGGATTTGCTCCCACTGCGCTGCTGAATGGGGGGGATTTTGGGAGGCGATCGCGGCTTGCATCGCAAATGCCTTTGCCGCATCCATCGTCGTCGCCGTTTGCAAACTCCCCTTCGCTGAACCTACCACCTGCTCAAAATCCCGCATCGCTGCTGTCAGCTTAGGTTGTGCCATCTCACTCGCCAACGTTGCTGGAGGAATTTCCACTAACTGATCCATTGCCGACTGCCATGCCGCGATCGCCTGCTGTTTCTCCGTCAGGTTCGTTGCCTGTTGGTACGCCTGTTTGGCCGTATTCAGGGCCGTTTCCACATCCGCAAGCTGAGTTTGAGCATTTTGTTGCTGAAACAGGGTCGCTTCCATCCGTCCGATCGCCTTACGCGCTGCCTCAAACTCATCTAACGTAAACTGCCAGCTACAGCCAAACAAGGTGCAGTACCGTTCCGGATAATAGCCCAAAAACCACACCGGCAGGCGATCGAGATGCTTTTGCGCTGCCTGGACTTTCTGGGTTCCCAACTCAAAATCCGCCCGACTCGTGGCATTATTCACCAGTTGATCCGCTTGTTCCACCAGGGAAATGGCTTCCCGATAATTATGGTCCATACTCATAAAACTCGGTAGCAACACCACCGGAAGCGTCTTGGAAACCGGACGGCGAATCATCGGATAGGGAAGATTGAGGACCCAAATCCCGGCGGCGACTCCTGCGACCCCTGCCACCACTGCGGGGATCCATTTGAGAACACTCAAGGGTCCCGGAGGACGATTCGCCTGCTGTGCCGCTTGCAAGATTTGCTCATCAAAGTCGGGATAAAGATCGTTTAAAGTTTCTCGGATTTCTGCGGCAGTGACGGGATCTCCCGATTGAAGGCGAAGTTTTTCTAAACGCTTCAAAGCGATACTCTGTTGGAGTTTACTGGCGGGATCGGACCCACTGGATTTTTGGATTTCGGCACGGAGGATATTAAACGCGCGATCGTTCAAACGAACCATAAACAGCACCTGGGTAATGGTTTTGGGTCACCTTGGATGGCCTTGGCGCAGCTTCTGCTCAGGAGGACAAACCTCTTGGTTACTATTCCCCTGACGAGCAAAATGCTCACACTCCTGAGAGTGACGCTTTATTGTTAAAAGGAGGGGAAGCTTATCAATTAATATGCCTAAGTTTTGCCTTGGATTATCTCATAACCCGATTAAGGCAAATCTACTTAGTGGGCTTTGCACATATATGGTATGGTAAGGGAGTAGAGATTACCCCCTTACCATACCATATATGTGCAAAGCCGGAAAAAGAAGCCTGGGAATGGCTGAAGTCCTAACCCCTTACACTAATGGTTTGCTTCGTTGTTGAGTACCAAGAAGTTATTGGCAATTCCTTTCAGAATGTGTCCCGATGCAAAGACAAATAATCATTAAGCGATCGCCCCAAAAATCAAGACTCACAATAATAGCGATCGCATACCACAAACCCTTTAGCAGATAGATAATTGAGGATATTGTGCTTCACCAGAGAAAGCGATCATAGTGACTTGACAATTAGCCAAAAACAGAGTTATAATTCTCCTACAAAAGCGGCTATCAAACTTGAGTCGGTACGCAGTAACCCAGAGTGAGGTTATCATTTCCCCTAGTTGGGTTGCGTTCCTTAACCCAAGCTAAAAGATCGGCGATCAAACTAGAAAAGAATATAAAATTACAATGCTAAAAGTAATTGAAATAGAAAACATAAAAGGAATAAGCCATAAAAGGTTTGAATTAGATATTTTACCTAGTAGGCCAAGTCTTTTAGTTGCTCCAAATGGTTTCGGTAAAAGTTCATTCGCAACCGCTTTCAATTCAATGAATAATAATCGAATTTTGTTGAATGAGGACAATTTACACTCTGAAGATTCTGCAAATCTACCTAGAATATCTATTGAATATTTAAAACCTGATGGATCAATTATAAATCTTGAAGCCACAAAGGAAAAAAATACGATAAGCAATGAATTTGCATACTTCGTAATAAATAATCTAACTAGACCAAAGGGCATTGGTTCACGACATGGTAGAGCAACTGCTACATTAGAGATTAAAGATGTTGTTTTGGTTGATAGAATACCTGAAAACATTCAATTTGATTATTCATTTACAAATTTTAAAGCAAGGTTTGGGGTAAATGGCCGAGTCCTGCCAAATGCAAATGTTGTTTTACGGAATCTAAAACTCGTTGAACGTTTAAGTAAAAACTACTCAACCATGCAACAGGCAAATGGTACTAGAGTCGAAAGTCGTATAAATACTATAATTAATAATATTAATTCACAAGAAGGGACAGTTAAGATTTTAATTGATTGGATAGCCAATAATGTTTTGAATGACTTTAAGCAAATTGATTCTTTAAAAAAAATTGGTGACATCATTAATGAATATGATATAGGCTTTAATTCAGAAACAAAAAGTTATCTCGCAGCGATCCAGATAATTTGGCTTTATAATACTGACCCTAATAGATTTAAAAATGCCTGTACTTATACTGATTATAAATTAGATAAA
>CBFGOM010000193.1:0-11838 GCA_965650385.1 uncultured Oscillatoriaceae bacterium | reverse complement strand
AAGTCGGGCTCCTCTTTTTTTGTTGTCCTGACACTCCCTTAGTCTAAACTCCAGTAAAATTTAGCGAAATCGGCGATCATCGCCTTATCCGGGAGGCCAACCTAGGGACCGTCCAGCGAGAAGATGTAGGTGTAAATGATTCACCGTCTGACCCCCCTCTTCACCGCAATTAATGACCACCCGATAGCCATTTTTGAGTTCCAGTTGTTCGGCGACGCGTTTCACGGTTAAGAGCAAATGACCCATCAAAGCATGATGGTTAGACTCGGCATCGGATAATTTGGCGATCGGGTCTTTGGGAATCACCAAGACATGGACCGGCGCTTGAGGATTCACATCTCGGAAGGCGAGGCACAAGTTATCCTCATAAACGATATCAGCCGGGATTTCCCGGCGGATGATTTTACTAAAAATTGTCTCAGTCATAAAGCCTTGTTGGTTGTAAGTGCCGCTAGTTGCCATCTTACGGGAACAGGCGATCGCTGACAATTTCCACGAACCCAAAAAAAGGCCCCTAACCAGTAGGGGCGCTTAATAGAGGAGAGTTGAATCGAAACTTGAGGATTAACTGATAGCAACAGCGGTAAAAATCGTCAGGGCCACCAGCAATATAGAGGCCACACCGTAAGCAATGTAGCGCTTTTGTTGCTTAGGTGACGGATACTCAGCATGGTACATCTTGGGCTCCGTTGCAAAGTTGTTCAAAATTCCATTTTCGTCAGTGCTAGTGTACATTTCGTTTTTCCTCTCTGTTTTATGTAAATAAATGTAACGTGATTTTAAGAAATCTTCCCTAACTTCACTCAGGCTGTTCAGTAAGGGTTAAGAGCCTACCCTCCATTAACCCTGGCAGGTTAGCTGATGGCGACAGCGGTAAAAATCGTCAGGGCTACGAGTAATGTTGATGCCACACCATAAGCAATGTAGCGCTTTTGCTGTTCTGCAGAGGGATACTCAGCGTGGTACATCTTGGGTTCAGTCGCAAAGTTGTTCAGGAGTCCGTGTTCGTCAGTGCTGGTGTACATTTCGTTTTTCCTCGGTGTCTTTATGTAAATAAATGTAACGTAATATTAAGAAGTATTGCAGTGATTTGGCACACAAGGTTAGGTGATGCTGGTCACATCTCGCGGGAGATGGGGTCCCGAACTCTAAATTGTTACTCTTCCTAGGAAGTGGACCCCCTTATGAAGCGGGGCATATCGTTAATGGGCCATTCCCTCGGGAGAAAATCGATGTCCGGATCACTCATATTCAATGATCAACTGCTACAAAATTTCATGCAGAGATTTTATGGGTATGGCACCTACGCGGGGGATTATTGGTTTGTCGGCATGGAAGAAGGCGGCGGCAATTTGTTAGTGGAAAAACCGAACACACGGTTTTTGCGATCGCCCCCCATCCCGGCAACCGAGGAGTCAGGAACGAATACTTTCATCAAGTTGGCAAAATAATTGCATCAACAGCGATGGGATAAATGTAAAGCAACCTGGATTCTCTAGCTGTTGGGACCAGAAACCGGGTTTCTGCCATAACTTTTGTATCTTCACCTAAATTAATCAAAGAAACCCGGTTGCTCTCACTATAAAAACCAGAAAGCGAAACCCAAACAATCGTTGAGGATGTTCGCTTATATTGGTTTAAGCAGCCCATTTTCTGCTCCAAACCACGGCATGACCGGAGAATTTATGAATATTAAATTAGTGGAATCTTTAGCCCAAGTTGTTCAATCTCTCTCCCCAGAGGAGCGATCGCTCTTAGAGGAAAAGCTCAAAGCACACCAGGAGCAAACCTCAGCCGAGGGGAAAGAGCGTCCTTTCTATGAAACCGCCACTCCAGCCGAATGGGCTCAAGCGTTTCGGGAATGGGCCGAGAGTCACCCGCGCAATCAGCCCTATTTATCTGACGAAGCCATTAGCCGAGAAAGCATTTATGGAGAAAGGGGTTAATGTCATTTTTGATTGATACTAACATTCTGTTGCGGAGCGCCGACCCTAACCATTCCATGCAGGCCGATGCTATTAATGCCACCACCAGTTTACGTGGTCAAGGGCATCAACTTTGTATCATTCCACAAAATTTAATCGAGTTTTGGAATGTTTACACCCGCCCTGCGGATAAGAATGGGTTAGGGCATACCCCAGGGGAAGCCGCCGCCGAAGTCAATCGGTTAAAAGGGCTTTTTTTACTCTTACCGGATACGTTCGCCATTTATTCTGAGTGGGAACGGTTGGTGCTAACTTATGGAGTGAAGGGAGTTAATGTCCATGATGCGAGGTTGGTGGGAGCAATGTTGGTGCATGGATTAACTCATATTCTGACGTTTAATACTAAGGATTTTGCCCGGTATGGGGAAGTGACGGCAGTGCATCCGACGGAGATGCGATCGCACTGAAGTTAGGGTCTAAAATTGCGGCGATCGCCGTCCCCATTCCAGGCGCTTTAACCCTGATCCATGTAAATTTTTGCCGCTACAGAAACCCGGATCCAAAGTTATGACTTGAGAATTTTCCCTAAGACTTGTTTAAGATACCTAGTTTTTAAGCCAGATTCATAGTGTCGGGGATACCCTTCACCACAAGAGCAAAAATTTACGAAAGAAACTGAGTTTTTGAGGCATCACTCACTCATATCGCGTTCAGTAGTCTTGCCCTATTCCTTTTTGACCCCGCCTTTCTTATAATGCTTTCAGCAGTCATCAGGACATCAGCCGTGCTTGCTACAGTTTGGAGTGCATCTTTAGTTGGGATTAATGCGGTCAAGGTTGGAGTGGAAATAGACGTCTCGGCGGGAATGCCGGGAATTGTTGTGGTGGGATTGCCCGATACCGCCGTGCAAGAATCCAAGGAACGAGTCAAAGCTGCCCTGAAAAATTCCAGTTACGCTTTCCCCCTCCGTCGGATTGTGATTAACTTGACCCCAGCGGATTTACGCAAGGAAGGTCCCTGTTTTGACTTACCGATCGCCATCGGGATTCTCGCCGCCTCAGAACAAGTCAGCGCCCAACTTCTAGGAGATTTTCTCTTCCTCGGTGAACTCTCCCTCGATGGCACTTTACGTCCCGTTGCGGGTGTTCTCCCCATTGCTGCTGCTGCCCAAGAAATGGGAATTACTGCCTTAGTCGTCCCAGAAGGCAATGTGGGGGAAGCGGCAGTGGTGAAAGGATTACAGGTGTATGGATGTCGGCATCTGTGTGATGCGATCGCTTTGTTGAACAACCCCAGTCAATTCACACCCGTTACCCTAAATGGCAATGTCCCTTTTGCACCCCATCCCTTCGGGGGCTTAGACTTGCAAGATGTCAAGGGTCAAGCTCATGGACGCCGCGCCTTAGAAATTGCCGCAGCAGGAGGACATAATTTAATTTTTGTCGGTCCCCCAGGTAGTGGGAAGACTATGCTGGCGAAACGGTTACCGGGGATTTTACCCCCCCTGAGTTTTGAAGAAGCATTAGAAGTCACCCAAATTTATTCGGTGGTGGGGTTACTGAAAAATCGGGGGGCGTTAATTGGCGATCGCCCTTTTCGCAGTCCCCATCACTCTGCCTCCGGTCCCTCTCTCGTCGGTGGTGGAAGCTATCCCAAACCGGGAGAAATTTCCCTTGCTCACCGAGGCATCTTATTCTTAGATGAACTCACCGAGTTTAAGCGCGATGTGTTGGAATTTCTGCGCCAACCCCTAGAAGATGGGCGCGTCACCATTTCTCGTACGAAACAAAGTGTGGAATTCCCCGCCCAATTTACCTTAGTTGCCAGTACCAATCCTTGTCCTTGTGGCTACTTTGGTGACCCGATTCAACCCTGTACCTGTTCACCCCGTCACCGAGAACAATACTGGGCTAAACTTTCAGGACCCCTGATGGATCGGATCGATTTGCAAGTGGCAGTCAATCGCTTAAAACCGGAAGAAATTACTCAGCAAACCACAGGAGAGGGTTCAGAAGCCGTCAGAAAGCGAGTTCAGGCGGCGCGCGATCGCGCCCGAGAACGATTTAAAGCTGAACCGAACATTCGCTGCAATGCGGAAATGCAAACCGCTCAACTCCGCAAGTGGTGTCCCCTGGATGAGGCAACGCGCAATCTTTTGGAAGGGGCGATTCGCAAGCTGGGACTCTCGGCAAGGGCAACCGATCGCATTTTAAAAGTAGCCCGCACCATTGGGGACCTGGCTGGAGATGAACTCATCAATATCTCCCATGTGGCAGAAGCCATTCAATATAGAACTATTGATAGAATGCAGTAAATAGCATTTTTTATTAGCTATTTTAAGGAGCTAACTCTCATGAAAACTATTCTTGCTTTGGCTTTCCTGGCGACTGTTGCGGTTGTTGATACTTTACCGGCCCAGGCTCAAAGTTTCCAACCCCTCAAGGGGGTTGAAACGATTGCTCAGGCAACGCCAATGGTCTCTGAAGCGGAAGCATTTGTCTCTTTACTTGCCGATGGAGAGTTTAACCAAGCATTGCAGAAATACGATGCGATTGCCCGACAAAATATTACCCCAGAAACTCTGGAAATAACTTGGCAAGATTTAGTCGCTAAATTGGGGGATTTTCAAGAAATTATTTCCACGGAGACGGTTCCGGGTGAGGAGCAAGACGTGGTTCTCTTAACGACTCGGTTTGAACAGGATACGGTGGTGTTGTTCGTGATTTTTGATGGAGAGCAACAAATCAATAGTTTCACCTATTAACCCGAGTCATCTTCTAACTTATTTCTGGAATTAGAGTAGCCAGAATTGCAGAAGTAAAGTTGCAACCGCTCCCTCAATCCAGGGAGCGATCGGCTAATTTAGGGTGCGTCTATAAAGGACGAGATTTTGAGGGGGTCAAACAGGTGGATGGAGCAGCTCATCATCCACTGTGTTCAGCAGAAGGCATGGATTTCTCATCCAACCCAAAACCCTGGAGAATAGACGGGCGAAACTCCAGTAAAAGTACGGAGGAAATTAAGTTTTATTCGATAGGCTTCATAAAACATTACTATTAAATTCTTTTAATTTAGGTGATAAAATAAAGATATAAGAATTCAGTGGCTTTTAGAGTTAAGCCAACGGCTATGAGTCCAGTAAAAAGGGATTTCGGTTCTGATCTCAATCGCCTAGAGGCCCGGTTGATGAAAATCAAACTATTCCGCTTCGTGGTGAACGGATGGCTGGCCTTCCTCAATGTGTCTCGGGAATTTTATATAGCGCGGATGATTCTGCTAGGTGATCACGTCCGGTCCCCCCAGGCCAATCACCACGCCCCAACCGAGGGAGTCTGATATCGTGAAACTTATGATTGGGGTCAAGGGCAATGGAATGGACAGCCCTGACCCCAGTTCAACAGGGAAGGGAAGTCGCTTCATCCCTCAGAACGCCCTCGGCGATCGCTCAGGCTTATGTTTTCCCTGAATTGTCATATATCCTTATGATTGTTGGATGAAAAATCCGGTCATAAACTCTGTTGAAAAAGATTGAGTGGACTAGGGAAGGAATAGCCAGACAAAGGGTAAAATGAGACAGTTGTGTTCTGTGCCGGACGTTGATCGAGCGCTATACCTTGCCCGAAATGGGCGAACTGTGGACTGAGACCTATAAATTTAAAACCTGGCTCGAAGTCGAGCTGGCGGTTTGTGACGCTCAAGCCGAATTGGGTTATATTCCCGCATCGGCAGTAGAAGAGATTAAAGCCAAGGCTAATTTTGACCCCAAACGCATCCTCGAAATTGAGGCCGAAGTTCGCCATGACGTGATTGCCTTTTTGACCAATGTGAATGAGTACGTCGGGGAAGCCGGACGGTACATTCATTTGGGATTAACCAGTTCTGATGTGTTGGACACTGCTTTAGCATTGCAGATGGTGGCGAGTTTGGATCTGTTGCTGTCGGAATTGGAAACAGCGATCGCAGCCATTCGCTATCAAGCGCAGCAACATCGGGATACGGTGCAGATTGGGCGATCGCACGGGATTCATGCCGAACCGATTACCTTTGGGTTTAAACTCGCGGGATGGTTAGCGGAAATGTTGCGCCATCGCGATCGCCTGGTGCGAGTGCGATCGTCCATTGCCGTGGGCAAAATCTCGGGGGCCGTGGGAACCTACGCCAACATCGAACCCCGGATTGAAGAGATTGCCTGTCAGAAACTGGGACTCGAACCCGATACCGCCTCTACTCAGGTGATATCGCGCGATCGCCATGCTGACTTTTTACAGCATCTCGCCCTGTTGGCAGCGTCCATCGAACGCTTTGCTGTGGAAATTCGCAACCTCCAGCGCACCGATGTCCTGGAAGTGGAGGAATACTTTTCCAAAGGGCAAAAAGGATCTTCCGCCATGCCTCATAAGCGCAACCCAATTCGATCCGAACGCTTAACCGGGATGGCGAGAATCGTGCGAGGTCATGCCGGAACGGCCTTGGAAAATGTGGCACTTTGGCATGAGAGAGATATTTCTCATAGTTCCGTAGAACGAGTGATTTTACCAGATGCTTGCATTTTAACTCACTTTATGTTAAGGGAAATTGCAGAGCTGGTCAAAAATCTCCAAGTCTATCCCGAGAACATGAAGCGGAATATGAACGTGTACGGCGGCGTGATTTTCAGTCAGCGCGTCATGCTGGCCTTAGTGGAAAAAGGCATGAATCGGGAAGCTGCCTATAAAGTTGTCCAATCCTGTGCGCATCAAGCGTGGAATCAACCTGACGGGGACTTTCATGGCGCGATCGTCAAAGATTCCACGGTCATAGAACATCTGTCACCGGAGGAAATCGAAGACTGTTTCGATCCGAAATACCAACTCAGACACCTGGATACAGTTTACCAACGCTTGAACATTTAAAACTGGTCTAAAGGAAGCGAAGGGATGAACGATGAATTGAATGGTCAAGGGTTCGGTTCATCCTTCATCCTGGATGGGGAGTGGTTGGTCAGGGGTAGTTTTTTATTGCTGATTATCATCAGATAAGGTTGTCTATGAAACTCCGTTCGTTCATCGCTTATATTCTGGTGATTCTGGCAATAGTCTTGGCGATCGCCACCACAAGTACCGCGACCAACTCAGAATCCCAAAGTACCAATTTACCTCTCGAGTCTCTGCGATTGTTGGCAACAAAGCGGGACTTTTTAATTGGAACCTCTCTCAAACCCGAACCCTTACAAGACGATCCTACTTATCGAGAGGTACTCGCACGGGAATTTAACATCATTATCCCGGAGAACCATACAAAATTTTGGCGACTGCATCCCGAACGCGATCGCTATAATTTTACTGAAGTTGATGCAATTGTTCAGTTTGCCCAAGAACATGATATCAAGGTCATTGGTCATGCACTAGCCTGGTTTCACGCCCTTCCCCGTTGGGTTGTGGAAGGGAATTTTTCCCGTGATGAACTCATGGAAATCCTCCACGATCACATTCAAACTGTCGTCGGGCGCTATCGCGGTCAGATTTATGCGTGGGATGTAGTGAATGAACCCGTAGAAGCCAATGGTAGTTTAAGAGAAACCATCTGGTATAAAACAATTGGACCCGAATATATTGACCTAGCGCTGCGTTGGACTCGGGAAGCCGATCCCGATACATTACTCTATATTAATGACTATGCGGAAGGCCTTAATTCAAAGTCTCAATCTTTTTACAATTTAGCCAAAGAACTCCGGCAAAGAGGAGCGCCTCTTGATGCCGTGGGATTCCAAACTCATCTGGGATTTTTATCCGCTGATAACTCTGAAGAAGTTGCTCAAAATATGAAGCGATATGCCGAACTGGGGTTAGACGTGATGATTACTGAAATGGATATTCCGCTGGATCAGTTTAAGGGTACAAGAGAGGAGCAATTAGAGGCACAAGCTAAAATGTACCGGGATTTTCTAAAGGTTTGTTTAGATGCCTCCAATTGCAACACGTTAGTGATGTGGGGGTTTACCGATCGCCATAGCTGGTTGACTGGGTTTACCGGAAGTAAAGATCCGTTAATTTTTGACAAGTTCTATCATCCTAAACCTGCCTATCATGCCATGTGGGAAGAATTAAAAGGAAGCGAATAGAACAGATAGCATAATTCTGAAAAGATGTCTGTTTTTAGTCCTATTTTAGTCCTAAAATGACTGTAATGGGTCTGCACAAACCGAAATCTTTAAGGGTTTAGGACATATTGAACAGTTCGCCACCGAGGTTCCGGGGTGTTTGTGACCCCCCGGAACCGACTTGAGTGCAACCCAGCAAGAGCAGCGGGGAATTTTAAGCTGGGAATTGTCCTTAAACTAAGCTTTTGGCCGTTGCAGCGGTTTCGTGCAGTAACAACCGCCGCCACTGGCGGATAATCTGCTCAAAAATACTGCATTCTGGGGTGAGGAAAGAGGCGATCGCCTCCACTTCTAGGGTATCTAGGGCGACCGTCGCTTGGGCTAAAGTTCCCAGCCGGTATGCGGAATCCATCGGAGTAGAATTGTCACAGATCAAGGTCCCAATTTTTGCTAGATGGCCGATCGCACTGAGAACTTCCGGTCGAATCAAGCCCGATTCGGCCCTCTGAGACTCTCCCTCCTCTGGGTAAAAGGTAGAGGATTCATTGATCATTTCCAGCGCACTTTTGAGGTCCGAGAGGTTCTGCACAGCGGCAAATCCGGCCAAAATAGTCAACGAGTCCATAATTTCCAAACCCCCGGGGTAGTCCCGCAGACTCCCCAGAGTTTGTTTAGAGTCAGTCCAATCTAACGGGGAGGAATTCTCCTCCCAGTTGAGCAACTGGTAGAGGAGGGCTGCAAACCGAGTTAGGGGGGTTTGACGATGCGATCGCCGGAACCAAGTCAGCACGCCAATCCCATCCTCAGCGACTTGATTCAACCAATCACTCCCACATTTTATGGGTTGCAACCCCAATTCACCCAATAACACGTGTCGGCGTTCCGGGATTCCTCGCCAATCTTCGGCACTGACTGGGGACCAGAGATAGGCTCTTAAATCCGGGTCGCGGGCGATCGCATACAGCAGATGTAGAGGGTACTCCGTGGAATGTAAATACCGAGATAAAGCACTCAACGCCATTGAACGCTGAAACGGGTTGCGGCAGACTTCCGCAATCCGGTGTAAACCCACCTTTTCATCCCGTTGCAACTGCTGGAGTAGAGATTTACGACTATTCGGCAGTGGCAACACAAGCAACTCATCCCAAAACATCGGATGTCCCTCACCGCGTCGGTTGGGTTTCAGTGCCGCTATCCACTCAATCGGGTAAAACAGCAGGCGCAACGATCCGATAGTCACCAGCAAATTAAAGTAAAATCCGATTTCAACCCCTCGGGAAACCCCTGCCACGAAACGGACTCGGGAGGCAATATCTTTATCTTTGATAATATTTGCCTCGAAAGCAGCCAAGGCTACGGCGATTATCAAAATCAACCCTATCCCAGCAAAGGCAGCCACCCCACTGCGTCCTGCTAAGGCAAAAGCTACAGACCAGATTATTCCTAAGAAAATCGCAAACCCGACCGTGAGCACCGAGGGATCAATGGCGATCGCCCCGAACATCTGTTCATAAGGTGGATTAATCTTGAACAAATCATTCAAGATCACCAGATTAGTGAAGAGGAAACTTCCTGCTAGGGCCAGGACCAAGGCAGCGACCACACTACCGGCCAAACCCAGGGCCATAAAACTACAAGTCAGAATGAGTGCCGTTGCCAATACAATCCAGATCCAGAGGAAAAAGGTCCCGACTGCGAACCCGAGAGTAGTCCAAAAAAGGGTGCGTTCCACCGCTTTGAGGGGAATTTCCTCCCCGGAGGTGAGGTCCCAGACTTTCGGGCGCAGATCCCCTGCTCCAGAAATGACCCGTTGTCCATCGGGAGTCACTGCCACGGATCTGACCCACTCTTGATGTCCAATCAGAGTATGCACCAGCGACCCTTCTTGGAGATTCCAGACTTTCAAAGTGTGGTCACTAGAAGCAGACACCACTTGTCGTCCGTCTGGGGTAACCGCTAATCCATTAATCCACCCGCCATGTCCGGTTAACTCATAGCGCAGAATTCCCGGATTGAGAGTCCAGACTTTGACCGTTCCATCTGCACCCCCAGAAATCACCTGTTCTCCATCTGGCGTGAGAACGATCGTATTGACCCCTCCCGGATGTGCCATCAGACTGTGCCGTTCAGTCCCTGATGAGCGGACCCATACCTTAATCGAACCATCCAGACTGGCAGAAATGATCTGGGTGCCGTCGGGGGTGACGGCGATCTCATTAATGCCTCCCGTATGACCGCTCAAGGTTTGTATTAAAGTTCCCTGTTCCAGATTCCAAATTTTCACGGTTCCATCGGTGGAGCCAGAAATAGCCTGGGTTCCATCGGGAGTCACTGCCACCGTATTGACAGATCCGGTATGTCCCTTAAGGGTACGGAGTTTTTTTCCGGATTCGAGATTCCAGACTATGAGGCTATTGTCTGCGGAGGCTGAAATTGCTAAGGCTCCGTCTGGGGTGACTGCTATCTGTTCAATCCATCGACTGTGATTTTGAAGATTATGGATGCGACGACCCCCGGAAAGGTCCCAAATGTTAACGGCGCGGTCTCTTCCCCCAGTAATCGCCCGTTCTCCTGGAAGTAAGGCTATGGCATTATTTCCGTCGCGATGACCTTGTAACGTTCTTATCAATGCACCTCTATCCAGATCCCATACTTTTAAGTTGCTCTCTCCGGTAAAGTCTCTCGCTGACCCAGACATCGCTTGGGTATTAGAGAGGGCCACGACGGACTCAATGGACCCGGTATGACCTTGATTGACAGCAATGGTATAGAGGAAAAATGTGAAGGCCAGTAGGAATAAACATTTCACCACCGAGGCGATCGCCATCAGATAGAGGTTTCGATATCCCGGAACCTTAAAACTCCCCCAAAATTTACTCCATCCGCTTTGTCGATACAAATCAGGGGCAGCTTTGTACAAATAGCTACGGAGTACACTGGGACGAAAAAATACCCAGTAGGCCAGCCGACCATAATGATAAGGATTTAACGGATTGAGGGATTCGGGTATTTCACCCCGCTCCAGTGGGAAAATGGTCATAATGATTTTACTGTAGGGGTCAGTTTTACACAAAAACTGTCAAGCTCTTTATCAGTCTTTTCACAGTATTCCTTTTCCGCTCCTCCTCGGGATCTGGGTTTGGTTAAATTTTATGAAGCAACTATCAGGTTCATCCCTTACCCGGCCCTTAACTAAATTTTTTCACGCAGAAATTAGCCTATAATTATCGAAATTCTGATTTTATGAACTTATTAAATATTATTTAAGATATGCTATTTCGATGATTAACTTGCAAAAAATTCACCTATCGATTGCTTAAATATTAACTTCTTAGTTGCCTCAAATCAATTAAATCTTTAGGAATTCAAATCGTATCAAAAAGCTGGAAAATACACTATGAACATTAAGTCAATTCTTTTATTTTCTCTTACTTTAGGGTTAGTCATTACCATTGGAATGGGGAAGCGGGCGGAATCAGTTCGGATTTTTGAAGGAGCTAATTTGGGAGAAGTAGTACCGCAGAGTCCATCCGTTGTAATGGACAGAACTCCAAATATTCCAAATATACCGCGCTCGGAGGGCGAAAAATTAGTAGATATCCAAGAAATTAATCCAGATATTGCCCTGGATATTCGCTATGCCACTACCAATAATTTCTTGAATGTCCAACTCTACTCTATCCCTCGATGTCTGCTGCGAACTAGCGTCGCTCAAAAGTTATCCCGAGTTCAAGAGCAATTGCAATCAAGGGGATTGGGGTTAAAAGTATTTGATTGTTATCGGCCCCTATCTGTAACCCGGAAAATGTGGGAAGTTTTGCCGGATCCGCGCTA
>CBFGOM010000192.1:0-11885 GCA_965650385.1 uncultured Oscillatoriaceae bacterium | reverse complement strand
TCGCCAAAAAGACTCCCTCGCCTTTGTTGTCCACTGCAAAAATTAACCCTTTTCACCGTCATAAAACAGCGTTACAAGCTCAACAGCAAGCCCAAATTAACCTCCAACAACAATGGGCCGATCGCCTGACGCAAATTGGGCAAAAACTGCAAGCCGCACGCTGTGCACAAGGGTTATCGATTCTGGATCTGCATAAACAGACCTTGGTGCCTTGCCGTCATATTGAAGCGATCGAAAACGGCTTTCTATCCAAGCTGCCGGAAGATGTTTATGTGCGCAGCTTTATTCAAAAAATTGGGGAAGTCTTAGGCTTAGACGGGGCCAAAATGGCAAACTTTTTACCCGTTCCCCCGAAACAGAATGCTCCCATCCCATCCTGGCATCATCCGGAGTTTAACTTTAACTTTTCCGTCAGTCCTCTGCATCTGTATGTTGGCTACACTGCGCTCATGGCTGGGGCGATCGGGGGACTGGGGTTGATGAATGGACAACCTACGACCACAACGGTGCCGGAACTGGACCCCACCTTAACGACTCCAGCGAGGGATTTTCATCAAGGGGCGCTCCCGATGCAGACACCAGGGATTACCTCCGGGGCGATCGCCTGCGCTGTTGCCGAGATCGCCCCACCGGAAGCACTGGAGTGGTAACCCAGTTTCAGAACACCTCACCTCCCAACCCTCCCCGGGACAAAGGGTTCAGGGTTACCCCTGACTCTGGCGATCAATCCAGTTGAGTAACCAGAGTCCGGTGAGAATCCCCGTAAAGTGAGCCACAATCGTATGCGTATTCGCCAACACCACAAAAATATCCAAGGCTTGAATAAAATCTTGGGGGCGCAACGCTGTGACGAGAGAGCCACCCCCTTGGTACTGGAGGGCCTTGGCTAGGAGGATTCCGCCGATCGCTTCTGCTGCAATGAGGGTAAAGGACATCCCGGCTAAATTGACCATTAACCCCCGCCGCACGATTTGTAGGGTATCTGCTCTGCGGGGGCGCAGCTTAGGATTGACTGAACTAAGCTGTTGAGACAAGCGAGTATAGCGATAAGCCCAATAGATACTCAGTCCCAGGGAAACCAGTCCAAGAACGGCAAAAAAAATGCCCGGACCAATGCCGACATTACTGCTTCTGGCCGCTTCCCGAGGTGCTGGAGATTCAATCAAAATTGCAAATAAGAAAATCAGTCCTGCAACAACAGCAAGAACTAACTGTGTCCAAAAACTGATCCATCCAACTCGGCGTAAGGCAGGGATGACGCGCTGGACAGGGGGTGGAAGTGCTTTTAAGTCGGTTTGATTTGACATACGCAGAACGCAGTTACCGGTTTGGACTGTTGAGATTGATGGCTCAAAGCTCAATGATAGACCACTGCACCTCCTGATGGCCGTTACCCGGTGATATTGAGGTGCAATTGCTGTGTTTGCCCTGTTTATTTTAAATTAACTTGTAAAGAAAAATAGAGAACAAAAAAACACCGATGCGCGTCAGCCCAGGAAGAAAGCATCTTTTCGGTAGGCGATCGCCCCATTAGTTTGGGGAAATTCCAAGCATCTGGGTTTTTTAGGGATTTGTGTCAGCACTATTTGATGATCCGGGCTTGAAATTGGGGTGCAGCTCAAGTCAAGTTTCAGGAAAACTTGACTTGAATAGTGGGAGAGGATGGCGATCGCTGATCATCACGTTAACCCAGTCCCAGTTGACCAGCCAGATTTTCCTTTAAGAATCGGGGTAAAATGCCCCAAGGGTTTATGACGAACAGCTTTTCTACAAGCTTTCGGGGGGTCCGGCATCACCGACCCTCCCCGAGTCACAATCCAGAGCTTAAACAGATTAAGACTCTAAAAGGTTCTGATTGATCTGTGGATTGATTGCTCTAGTCGGTCTAGGAAAGAGAATGGGTGCGCTTAGGTTAGAGAGAATCACGTCATTTTCCGCCTGAGTTAATTAAGCCGACTGAACCACAGATGACCTTGAGCGATCGCGGGTATTGATGATTCATCCCTCGGTTTAACTCAGTATCAACCGGGGTGCAAATTACTACTAATAAATCAGGGCTGGCTTACCGTTGGAGAAGATTTTTAACCCTTTCTATTTCCCGGTTCAAGTCCACCGAAGTTCTATTTATTTTATTTGGGTGCTGACTTTCGCTGATCCCATCAGTAGGAGTCTGTATAAAAAAATTTGAGAGTGGGTATTTTGCTCGTCAGTCGGTAAACTTTCCGGCTCAACTCTCAACGAAATTCGCCTGAACCGGAGGGATTATGTCAGACGGATTTAGGTGCTTTTTGTTCCTGTGTTGCCAGAATTGATTTGAATTTCTGCAATACAAATTCTCGGAAAATTTGGAGAGATTTCCTTCCGGTACTCCAATTTTAACTCCGGCAATTAGAAGGGGCTTAATTCTGATTCAAGCTGGGCCGATCAACGGGATTCTCTGGCAGTTTTAGTCAGTTAGGAATCTATACCGAAGGGAACCAAATCACAAATCTTCCCGACGCTCGGGACGGTATCTGGGTTGACTTTGAGTTGACTTTGAACTGTAGATTTTTTACCCCTCAAGAGAGTGGGCAAGCTACGAAACGTCAATCTTTCAGGGCGTCAATTCCTGTATCAATTGGTATTTTAAGGGGTATTCAGCGGGTAACTCAAATGAATTTTGAAGAGATCTATGACTTTTTTCAAAACCCTCCGCCGATTTATTTGAATAAAGAACTAACAGTGTGTTACGTTCTCTCAGTATTATTGGCCGGTGACTCTTATGGCACAGAACTAATTCAGCAACTAGAGCATGAATATCCAACCTATCGACTTTCGGATACGGTACTCTACAGCGCTCTGAAATTTTTAGAAAATGAAAGAGTCATTAAGGGTTACTGGAAAAAGGTTGAAGGCCGGGGAAGACCCCGACGAATGTATCAGGTTCATCCAGAGTTCAAGGGACAAGCTGAGGATTTATCGATACTTTGGCAACAGTATGCTCACGAAGGTCATGGGATACCAAATTCCTCTCCCGGTCCTGTCCCGTGCCATGAAAATAAGAACCAAAGTACGGGTTAAATCGGGATAAGCCTGATTCCGCCGGTGATGGGTGCGGCCCTGGCATCGCCCTCATCGGTTATGTTCGGTTCAATAATCAGTCCCTGTTATCCCGGGAAAAGCTAGGTTAGGCCGATCGCCATCCTAGCTTTTTTTTAGGTCCAGCAGTGCAGCATTCCGATATCTCCAGGCGGTGGGGTCATCGGGTCGCAGGTGCAAAGCCCGTTCATAAGCGGCGATCGCCTCGGGGATCCGATGTAACCGTTCCTGAGTTTGACCCAGGCACAACCAGCCATGATAGTCATGGGACTGGATTTCCAGGAGTTTCTCAAAAGCAGAGATCGCCTCGTTATACCGATGCAAATTCCCCAAGGCGGCCCCACGATTGAACCAAGCCGCCGCATAGTCTGGTTGCAGGTTGAGGGCTTGATCATAAGCAGCGATCGCCTCGTCATACCGCTGCAAGTCATAAAACACATTGCCCCAGTCATACCAGCCCTGATGGGACTCAGGATGGATTGTCAGGGCTTCTTCATAAGCGGCGATCGCCCCCTCCGGCTGCTTTAACTGCATCAGCGCCTTACCTCGGGCACAACATTCCTCAGCAGTTCGTGGTTTCATTTCCACCGCTGATTCAAAATCCGCCGTTGCCGCTGCTAAATCCTCTAGGGCTTTATAGGCTAACCCCCGTTGAGTCAGGGCCGCCACAAACTCAGGGTTTTGGGCTAAGGCTTCGGTTAAATGAGTGACTGCCTCATGATAAAGTCCCATACGATGGCACACCAAGCCTAATCCATATAAGACTTCTGGGTGATGGGGGGAATAGGTTGCGGCTTGCTCAAACGTAGTTAATGCTGAGGGATATTCCCGGCGATCGAGATGAAGTTGTCCCCGTTGTAGATAGTGTTCTAGGGTAAATTCCGAGGTAACTGGAGAGGCAGGTGGAGGTGGGGATGGGGTATTTGCGTCGCGATCGAGCAACTGTTGACCAATTTCTCCCGCCACTGCCGAGAGTGGACCACAGTTTAATTGTCCTAAGCGCACCATGCGCCTTGCTAATTCTTGATTGGGAACAGGGGAATTTAACAGACGAGTGCCAAACTGACGCAACCACAGCACATAAGCATCCGTATCCGACCTTTCAATCTCCCCATCCTTGACAAAATCCTTGACATCGCAAGCAGATTCTGGTCCAATTTCATCCAGAAATTGGCTAACCTGAGCTTGACTCCAGCCCCGATGCACCCCATCGAGCAATTCAGAAAAGAGAAATTCGTACTCTGCCGCAGACAGAGGTTTGGGGGGTTGCTGAACACGAGGTTCTGAGTGTTTGGGGTTTGACTTTTTTGGGAACGATGGACGGGGCGATCGGCGAAACCACTGTTGCCACAACCGGATAAGCTGCTGCCAGATTCGGCCCAAAGTTTTCACAACCTGTTGCATGAACTGCATCATTTATAAATTTATCCCTCTGTCCTTACGGATTTCTTCTCGATTTCGAGTCTCACCCTATCGCTGCATTTTTTCGATGCTGGCAGCGTCTTCCCTTCATTCCCATCAAATTTCCCCAGGACTTCACCAGAGCCTGCCCAAGTCACTGGGGAGGCACTCCAGCCCCATCCTAAACCGGGTATTCTGCCACAGATATCTATCTCTAGGGTTAGGAAGGGAATAGGCCAGTGCTATCCTATTTTAGAGTGGGAATTGGCGCTTTTCCCTTTAAAATCGCAGATTGGGAGCCTGTTTCCTCCAGTAAAAAAATGCAAAGTTTTCACAACAGAGGGAAACGAGTAGAAAGAGGGAACCCTGGAGAGGCGATCGGGCTTTCTGTGGATATTGACTGCGTTTCCAGCCTTGCCATTCAACCGGCCATTGCCTCGCGATTTAACATGATTGTCTGCTGATATTCTTCCCCCATCCATGCCATACGAACCGCTACATCACAAATATCGCCCCCAAACCTTTGCAGATTTGGTGGGACAAGAGGCGATCGCCACCACCCTAACCAATGCGCTGCGCCAAAATCGCATCGCACCCGCCTATTTATTTACCGGACCCCGAGGCACCGGCAAGACATCCAGCGCCCGGATTCTCGCCAAATCCCTCAACTGCCTCAACAGTGACGGCCCCACCGAGACCCCCTGCGGTCAATGCGAAGTCTGTCGCACCATTGCCAGAGGCACCTCCTTAGACACCATTGAGATTGACGCCGCCAGCAATACCGGGGTTGATAACATCCGTGAACTCATCGAACGTGTACAATTTTCACCTGTACAAAGTCGCTTCAAAGTGTACATTGTCGATGAAGTTCATATGTTAAGCACTGCGGCTTTCAACGCACTTTTAAAAACCTTAGAAGAACCGCCCGATCGCGTGGTGTTTGTTTTAGCAACAACCGACCCCCAACGTGTTTTACCAACGATTATTTCTCGATGTCAGCGATTTGATTTTCGTCGGATTCCTGTGGCTTCAATGGTTGAGCATTTGAAGCATATTGCAGGCAATGAAACCATTAATATCAGTGATGAAGCGGTTTTGACGGTGGCTCAGATTGCCCAAGGGGGACTCAGGGATGCAGAAAGCCTGCTAGATCAGCTTTCGTTATTGGAAGAACAGGTCACGGTAGAGCGGGTTTGGGATTTGGTGGGGTCGGTCCCGGAGCGAGATTTGATTCAGTTATTAGAGGCGATCGCCGCCAATAATGCAGAAAAAGTTCTGGATAAAGCCCGAGAATTGATGAATCGGGGTCGAGAACCGCTGATTGTTTTACAAAATTTGGCCGGGTTTTATCGCGATTTATTAATTGCTCACACTGCCCCCCATCGTCCTGATTTAGTCGCTGTTACTCCTCCGACTTGGGAACAGTTATGTGCTGTCGCTCAACAATGGGAAATGCCGACTATTTTAGCGGGCCAACAACATTTACGCAGCAGCGAGGCGCAAATTAAAAATACCACTCAGCCTCGCTTATGGTTAGAAGTGACGCTGTTGGGATTGTTGCCCTCTGCTTTAATTACACCGACTCAGGGACGGCAGGAATCACCCAGTCGCGGGGGCGGGACTGTAGCATCACCGGGTAGAAGCGCTTCACCCCCTGCGCAGAATGTCCCTCAGTCTCCCCCGGTACAGGGGAGGAACGAGGGGAGTTCTGTTGGTGCAGTGTCTCCCCAGGAGAATCGCCAAGCCCCTCCCCCGGAAAATCGTTCAGTTTCTCCCCCACCAGGGACACCAAGTCAGGGGTCTGGGACCCAGGAACCGGCGGCGGTAGAACCGAGTGGCAACTTAGAACAAACCTGGCAAACTTTGCTCGAATACCTGCCTCTGGGCAGCAAAGCGCTGTTGCAGCAACATGGACGGCTGATTGGGTTCAGTAACCACCAAGCTCAGATTGCGATTCGCTCTGCGAACCTGTTTAAGATGGCTCAGAGCAAGGTATCGGATATGGAAGCTGCCTTTTTTAAGGCATTTAATATCCGAGTTAAAGTGATCATTCAGGTGTCTGGGGACGCACCCCCTCCGGCTTCTGGCGCGATCGCCCCTAACCCGTCCGAACCCCCAGCAGCAAGGATGGAGCCACCGCCGACGCCAATGGGCAATGGACAGGTTAACTCGACGCCACAAAGCCCCGTCAATCGTGAAAATTTACCGGCTCAATCCCCCCCTCAAAACCCTCGAATTGAACCGAGTAGTGGGCCAGAAAACCGCCCTCCGGTGGCTGTTGGAGCGACGGGGAGACGGGATATTCCTCGGGGTGAGAAGCCCGATGATGATGAAGTTATGCGGGCGGCTCAACGATTTAGCAACCATTTTAATGGGAAATTAATCAGCCTCCCGGATGACCCGGAGGCACAAGCTAGGGTTCGAGCTGTTGAGGCAGACTTTAGTCACAGTTGGGACGTTCAAACCCCGAGTTCTGAAGAGGAAATGGGGGGAGTTGTAGAGAGTTCCCAAGATGTTAATAATGATGTTGATATCGAAGATGATCCGTTTGGCGGATTGGATTTTTGAGGGGACGGGATTTAACCCTATTTTCCCAGCAAACCCGCGATGTAGGGGCGATTTGTGAATCGCCCCACCGAGTCAGGCAGGAGAATTATGCAGGTAATTCGCCGCTGCCTTGATGAACGGTTTTCACCCATTTGAGTTGTTTGGGACGGACCGAAATCCGTAGGGTAATGCTAGAAATTACCACGACCCAGTGCAGGAGGTAAATGATCCCCCGCACGGTTTGGATGAGGGTCTGGAAAACTGGTGTGGGTGGAGTTTGGGCTTGTTGAGCAGTTTGTTGGTCAATGCGCCGGAGTCCGGTAAAGATTCCCACGAGGGAAAGACTCATAGCGAGGGTGGTTAAGGGGCTGTAAATGGGAAAATGTTTGAAGGCGATCGCCAGGATTAAATCAGGGATGGCGGCTGCCGGGAGGAAATATTGGATAATCCAAAAGGCAAACATATCCCAAGATTTGGACCCGGGGAGGCGATCGCTGAAAATAAGCCGCCAATAGTCTAAGTAGCGCTGATATCCCCCTTCTCCCCAGCGATTGCGTTGATGCCACAGGGCCAGAGGACGAGTGACGCCCTCTTCTTTGACGGGGACTGGGATAAATTGGATATTCCAGCGGTCCAAATGCAGGCGCAGGGTCAAATCCAGGTCATCGGTGATGGTTTCTTCATTGAATCCGCCACAGCGATCGAGGGCTTGACGGCGGATAAATTGACCGTTCCCGCGCAGTTCCCCAATGCCACCGATCGCGATGCGTTGCTGTTGGAAATAGGTATCTAAGGCCATTTCTGCCACTTGTCCTTTGGTCAAAAAGTTGACTCCAGGATTGGCGATCGCCTTGCGCATCTGCACGGCCCCCACTTGGGGCGGATTGAACGTCGGGAGGACCCGTTGCAGGAAGTCTGGGGAGACTTGCGCATCGGCATCAAAGACTCCAATAAATTCTCCCTGGGTTAGGGGAATGACTTGATTGAGCGCCCCAGATTTTCCCCCCGTGGCATCGGCAGAACGCCGAAAAACATTCAGGTTGTTATATTTTTGGGCGAGTTGCTGTAACACTTCCGGGGTGCGATCGCTGCTGTTATCGTCGATCGCCCAAACTTCATAGCGATCGCGCGGATAATCCAGATTGCACAGGACATCAATCAGCTTACTAATCACGGCTTCTTCGTTTTTAGCCGCTACCAGTAAGGAAACTTGGGGCCAGTGTTCCTGGTCTTCCGGGTCCAGGGGTTGTGGGGTCGGGAATGCTTTCGCCCGGACAATGCGCATCGCATGGAGTGCTAAGAGTCCCGTAAAGCCCAACACCAGCCAATATCCCCAAGAGAAGAAATGGAGGATGAGGGTGAGAATCGTAATCCCCAATAGCAATACAGCAGCTTTGAGTCGGCGACCCAGATACCCCGGATAGGAAAAGTCTTCGACCTGATCAGAATCTTCAAAAGCAGACAAAATCAAATGAAGAGGCTCGAATTCCTCAAAGGAATTGTTTTCGGGCCAGGAATTCGCTGGCATAGTTTACTTAGGTAAAAAAGCAATACAGGTTCAGTGGTTTCTCAGCCGCTCAACCCCAAATCATGGCATGGATTACAGTCATTAACGGGTCCAGTCCCATTTCAGATGCCATTACCAGGAGACCCGTTAAGTTTCCCGGAGATGGGAAATGTCAGGTGGGACTAACGGCGATCGCCCCCGGACTGCGGTTCCCATTGGGGAATCCTCCCTCTGCGGTCTCTACTGCTTGAATGCTCGTTGAGACTGGAGAGCTAGGAGCTTAGAGAAACCTTAATGTTGCTTTATTGTATCCCTGATTGTTATTTTTCTAACCCGTTGCTGCAATTGAGCAGGATTCAGTATTGCGGGTCCGAAGAAAGCCCCCCTCATCCGGTGCCGAAAACTTGCCAAAATTGAAGAGGATAAGGGAATCATGACTGGAAGACTTCAATTCCCCACCCCCTTCTCCACTACACTTTTTATTGATACTGGACTAGAAGGAGCAGCGAGCATGGGTAATAACCTCGATCAACTTCAGCCTGCGGATAATCGGGAGATAGGGGTCTATATCCCTTACTACCAAGGCAATAAACGAGCGGTGTTACCGAGAGCGATTAGCCTCTATCGTCAAGGGAATTTGGAGGGTGAGCGCAAAATAGAGGGCGGTGAAAACGTTCCATTTGTAGCAAGCTGGCACGTTTCCTCTCTTCCGGCTGATCTGACCCGGTGTCGCATCCAGTTTGATGGGAATGCCGACCTCAGCTATGAAGTGACGATGGCAAATTTTGAGTTTATTGACCACTTAATCGATGTGATTGTGAGCCATAAGCGACACCACTCGGTGGATTTTTCTAAAGGCTTCTATCGGAAGTTGCTACTACTGGATGACTAGAATAAAGACGGATGATTAGCTAGAGGGGGCAGTCGCCTTGCACAGCCGTTTCCGATGGAATCAGGGACAAGGGTCTCGGGTTCCAGAGTCACCCTCGGGGAAATGCTGCGCTGATGCTGATGCCTACCTTAACCCGCACCCTCAAGGGTGGGGCGACCCAGACGAAGCCTGCCTAAGCAGGCTACTACAAAAAACGGACTTGAGACAACCAGATTTGGGATTCAGACTTCATCTGACAACCCAAAGCCGACTATCAACACAAGAGAATAGGGAGTGAGTGCGTGCCAACATCTGCCAAACCAACATCTAAATATCTCGCGATCGGATCAACTCGGCCCTACAGCGGTAAATCCTCGGTCATCCTGGGCATGGTTCAGCAATTCCAAGGTAAGGGGCTGGATATTGCGTATTCTAAACCCCTGGGAACCTGTTTCAGTGAAGTGGGAAATGATGGGATAGACGAGGACCATCGATTTTTAGCCAAAACTTTGAATCTGCCGGAAAACCGCATGGGGGAGACCCTGCTGTTTTTAGATGCACCTACCCTGGAGAACCGTCTGCAAGGCATCGGACAAACGGACTATTCTGAGAGTCTGGTGAATTCGTTGGAACACCTCGGGGGAGATTTAACGATTTTAGAAGGGGCTGGGACTTTAGATCAAGGCCGGTTATTTAATCTGTCTGTGCCTAAAGTTGCGTCTCTGATTGATGCTTCGGTATTGTTGGTGGCCCGCTTCCACTCAATGTTAGATGTGGGGGAACTGCTTTCGGTTCAGGACCGCTTGGGCGATCGCCTCCTGGGAGTGGTCCTCACCGATATTCCCGAAGAAACCTGGACCAGTGCCTCGACGATTCTGCGTCCGTTTCTGGAAGAACAGGGGATTCGCGTCTTTGGGTTGCTCCCCAGAAGCAATCTGCTACGCAGTGTCAGCGTTCGCGAGTTGGTACAACGGCTGAATGCGGAGGTGCTCTGCCGTCCCGATCGCCTCGATTTGATGGTAGAAACCCTGAAAATTGGGGCCATGAATGTCAACTCAGCGTTAAAGTATTTCTCCGAAGCGCAAAATATGGCCGTGATTACCGGAGGCGATCGCTCAGAACTGCAACTGGCGGCCCTGGAAACTTCCACCCAATGTCTAATTCTCACCGGACATATGCCACCGAGTCAGATGATTATTAATCGCGCTGAAGAGGTCGAAGTTCCTATTTTGTCTGTTGATTTGGATACTCTAAAAACGGTTGAAATCATCGATGAAACCTTCGGTCAAGTTCGGCTCCATGAACCGATTAAAGTGGAATTTATGCGAAAACTTATGTCCGAGCATTTTGATGTAGACCGCTTGCTCTCTATTTTAGGGTTAGAACCGGCCCTTTCCGGGCGGTAAAATCTTGGGGGAAAGATCTGCTCCAAAAACTTGTAGGGTGTTAATTTAGAGAAAGATTCAGCAGTAACATTTAACCCAAACCCTAATAAATTCTCCTTTTGAAGCTCTCGGGCGCATATCTTTGCGCCTTCCCCGATTCGCAGAGGGAGACTTTCTTTTGTCATGTTGTCCAGCAAAAGGAAAGTAATATCATGCGTCACGCACTTTTTTCAGGAATTGCACTGGCTCTAAATATTGTGTTTCTGCCCTTCAATGCAGTTACACAAGAAGTCCCTACTGATTTGCGTCAGTCTATGCTTTACAGCGAAGCCAGAGAATTTATTTTAGACGAGGGATGGCAGATTGATAATTACCGAAATCCCAACACAACCGAATTATTATCGGGGTTGTTAGAGCGAATGATAAATGAGTTAGATTATCCTGAATTTGAGGACTGTTCGGGAACTGGGATGGGGTTTTGTCGGGCTTCGTTTGTGAATGCTTATGGCGAAAGTTTAATTCTGGTGACTGTTAACAATGAGGAAGAACCTACATTATTTCGATGGTGGATAGAAGAAGAACAAGAACAGGAATAAGCTAGGGAAGACTATAAAAACCCGCACCCTGAAGGGTGGGGCTATACGGACGAAGCCCGCCTGCGCGGGCTGAAGAGGTAAGGTCGGGCTTTGATAACCGGATTGGGTATAATTCTCTTTAATTTGGGAACACTAAACCTAAATTCTGCAATTTCGCCAACAGCAAGCAACCACTATTTGCGCGGGGGATATCATGTCAAAAAAGCAAAATATAGGTTTTCGCGTTTTTCTCTCCTTTTTTTTGGTGGGGCTTGGGCTGGTTTTTTCTCCTTATCTCGTTAACCAACTCCCGACTCCTTCCTGGGTGAAGGATTTGCCAACACTTGTTAAAATTTTGGGAGCAGTTTTTTTTGCCCTCATTATTGTCGTTGTACCGGAATTATTAAAGGTAGAAGAAACGCCCCCGGAAGAGTTATGGCGTAAACTTCTGCAAGAGAATCAGAAACTCATTAGACCTCTCCTTAATATAAATTTTATGCTATAATGAAATAAAAATAAGC
>CBFGOM010000191.1:0-11944 GCA_965650385.1 uncultured Oscillatoriaceae bacterium | reverse complement strand
AGTAGTACCTTGGGTCGAGTTTTTTCTACTTCTATGGCTTTTAATATGGGGCCAAATGGACGACAAGCTCGCTCTGATTTTTATATTCAAACTCGCCAGGGATATCAGTATTTTAGTGAACTCAATGGCATCGATCCAGCAGGATTTATCTTTTTTGCCAACCAAAAAGGATTTCTAGGTAATGATGGGAATGCTCGTTATCAATCAGTTCCCATTCCGACTTTTTTAGATCCGGTCCCCGTAGACAACCCTACCCTATTTGCCAATGATAACATTACCCATAAAATTTTCCTCAATGAACCGGATTCATTGATGCCAGCTACAGCTAACTCTCCCCAAGGTACTACTTGGTTATATCAAGACCCCCCAGCAACAGTGCCAGAAGCCCAGAACTTTACGTTTACGGGAATTGAAGGAACCCCCAATCAAGCAGGAACTTCGCCTTTAGGCGGCAGTTTCACTTTTGATGTTCCTCTAAACTTTGATGGAAGTTATGCCATTACCCTAGATCTGGACAATAATGGCACCTATGGGGATAGCAACGATGTCACCTTCTTCGGTCAAGCAATCCCTGGACAAACGAATCGAGTCTTTTGGGATGGTCGCGATCGCAATGGCAATTTGGTCCCAGCAGGAAATGTTTCATATAATGCTACAATCAGCTTAAATGCTGGAGAAGTTCACTTTCCTTTTTTAGATATTGAAAATAATCTATCCGGGATTACTATTCAGAACACGACCAGTAATGATGCGACAATTTATTTTGATAACAATTACGACAATGTACTATTGAATGGCACTCCACCCAATCCTCTAACGGCTTTAGAAGGCGTCGATAGTACCAATGGAGCGCTTGCCTTTAACGGTGGGTTTGGGGATAATAAAGGATTAGATATTTGGACCTATGTCCCCTCTGCCCCTCGGGAGGTGCGGAATATTGTCCAAATTAAAGCGGCTGACCTAAAGATTACGAAAAATGTTACAAGTCCCGGATTGACTGATGGCCCAGTTACTTATACGATTCAAGTGACAAATGCAGGGCCGAGTGATATTGTTGAACTTTCTCCTGCAACCTTCACAGATAATGTTCCCGCAGACATTATTAATGTAACCTGGACTTGTCAGGTTACTACAGGAACGGGTGCTTGTGGCACAGAAAACGGAACCGGGAATACTATCAATACAACCTTAGCCCTCAATAACGGGGCTGTTGCCACCTTTACCATTTCGGGGATTATTGCTACTACTGCTCAAGAACCTGTCCTCAATACGGCAACAGTCACAAGACCCAATGATGTTACCGATCCCGTTAATGACGATGGGATTCCCGACCCTAACCCACAAACCCAAGTTGAGCGGAATCGCAGCGAACAAGCGAGTGCCACGATTGATACCTTAACCCCCGGAAATCCCTTGTTAGGGGTTGCCAAGCAATTGAACACAGTTGTAAATAATGGGGACGGCACTTATGATGCGTCCTATACGATTCGAGTTCAAAACTTGGGCAATCTGGACATTTTGAATTTGCAAGTCACAGAAGATTTATTTGGCACTGCTGAGAGTACCTTTGCCAGTGTGGTAGCTGCACCCCAAATTGTTACCGCACCTCAGATTGTGGCGGGGACTTTGACTGGGGTTAACCCTGATTTTAACGGGAATGGGAATAAAAATTTATTGTTGGGAACCGAAACGTTAGCCATTGGACAAAGTGTTGATATCACTTTCACGGTTCGCGTGACTCCGGGCTCGCAACTGGGTCCTTATAATAATACCGCCACTGCAACCGGAACTTCTCCGGGTGGTACATCCGTGAGTGATGACTCCAATGACTCCACTAATGATCCCAATCTAAATACTGACCCTGATGGAGATGGTAACCCCAATAATAATAGTGTCGCAACATCGGTCAATTTCAGTGAGATGCCGCTGATTGGGGTGGCGAAGGCGGCGGGAACGCCGACGGATAATGGCGATCGCACCTTTACCATTCCTTATACCCTCGTTGTCCGCAATTATGGGGATGTTCCCCTGAATACGCTGCAAGTGACGGAAAATCTCAATGAGACGTTTGCTAATCTCACTTACACGTTAGAGCCTAGTTCTCTCACCAGCCCCACTCTCACAGTTAACCCCGGCTTTAATGGTGATACGGATACCAATCTTCTGGCAACTGGCAATTCACTAGCCGTGGATACCCAGGCCACAATTACGTTCCGGGTGCGGATCACTCCTGGAAACAATCTTGGTCCTTTTAATAATCAAGTGACAGCCTCGGGTGTGGGTCCTGGCGGTAATTCAGTCAGTGACCTTTCCACCAATGGCGCAAATCCTGATGGGAATAATACCGGCGACCCGACCGATAGTAATGAAATCACCTCGGTGACGTTACGCGGCAATCCGAATCTGGAATTAGAAAAACGGATTACTCGGGTGAATGGTGCGGTTGTAGGACAGAGTGAGAATCTTACTAATTGGCCTGATAACTTTGTGCGAGGTCTTGTCAGTTCTAATACCATTCAACCCGGAGATGAAGTGGAATATACAATCTATTTTCTCTCGGCTGGAAGTGGACCGTTAGAAAATGCAATGGTATGTGACCCGTTGCAAGATTTTCAAACTTTCCGCACGGATACCTTTAATGGTCAAACGCCCACAGAAGGAGAGTTTGGGGCTGAGGTGGGGATTGCGTTGGCGTTAAATCCTCCGAATCCCGATTTGCCAACGGCTTATTTGCGAAGTGCGAATAGTGAGAGTAACCGAGGGCGATTTTATCCGTCGGGAACTGCCACTCCGCTGATTTGCCAGCAAAATGTGAGAGGGGCAGTGGTAGTAGATATTGGCAACCTGGGAGTGGGTGACTATGGGTTTATCCGCTTCCGCGTTACAATAGATTGATGGACTGTTGGGGAGGGTCTGATCGCCCTGTCCCGGTGTATTTCTTGTAAGGGCGCAAGCATTGCACCCTTACAAGAAACGCCGATTTGCACGATCGCCTCGGGCGTTGTCTAAGGTTTCCCTCCCTTCCCATTTATCCCAGCCGATCGCCGGTGTAGTTATGACTTGTTTTCCTCATTCTCTGCCCACAGCACTGTTCCCCCGAATTGCGTCGGGTCTGGCGATCGCTGTCCTGATTTGCGCCTGCACTCCTACAAATCCCACCGTTCCCACCCAATGGCACACCTATAAAAATCAGCGCTTTGGGTTCGAGTTTCCCTATCCCCCCGATTGGGTCGCACTTCCTCCCCCTACGAATCAGGATGGACGTGCGTTTCATGCTCCAGATTACCCTAATATCGAAATTAGAGGATGGGGAACTCTGAAACTTACCGGATTAGAGGAACCAGCGGAGACTCCAACGGTTCCCGAATCTAACTTCACCACGGAACAGGGATTACCGGCATGGTTGGAAGTTGAAGTGGGGACCGAGGAAAGTGTGATGAGAATGACTCTGGAATCGGGAGATGTGATTTATACTTGGCAAGGCCGATCACCTAAAGAGCGTTTTGGGGAATATTACTCTTTGTTTTATGCGATCGCTCAAAATTACCGTGTCATGCCTTAAAATAGCTATATTTCGCACTCAGTGAGAATTTATGGGTAAAATATATAGAGCATTTATCAAGCGATTGAGGTACGCTATAAGGGTCAAAATCCACCTTGATAAGGGGGATTTAGGACGATCACTCAGAGTTCATTCGCGTGAAAACCGCTATCAATCTCTTGCAAAATACTGGGAGATCCCCCCAACCCCCCTTAGTAAGGGGGGCTTAAGAGATTTATTTATGCAAGAGGTGTATTATTTTTAGCTTTAGGAGAAGTGAACTATGACTCACCCAGAAATCCTCAAAAAACAAACACTGTTTGACCGCTGGGCACCCAACTATGATCTTCTGTTTACGACTATCTTTTATCAAGCCCTGCATCAAAGATTACTGGATTATCTGCAATTGCTCAACTCTCCCAATGTGCTAGACCTGGGATGCGGAACGGGTCGATTGCTTGATCGCCTTGCAGAGGAATTTCCGACCCTACGCGGCACCGGATTTGACCTTTCCCCCGAGATGATTCGCCAAGCGCGCCAAACCAAGCGCGATCGCCATCGTCCCCGCCTGATTTTCATTCAAGGAAACGCCGAACAACTCCCCTTCACGGACCAACAATTTAATACCGTTTTTAATACCATTAGTTTTTTACATTACCCCAATCCCAGTCGGGTTTTATCGGAAGTCACTCGGGTATTGTCCCCAGGAGGAAACTACTACTTAGTTGATTTCACCCCCCTAGGACAAAAACTCTCTCATGCCTTGGGAGTCTCTCCCGCCAATATTTATCTCTACTCTTTGGAAAGGCGCGAACAACTGGGGAAAGAAGCGGGACTCCAATCTCTGGGACATCACTCCCTTCTCGGACCCGTCTGGCTGACTATTTTTACTAAAAAATAAAGGCATTTCACCAAGCAAAAGGTTTTGACTTCCCTACATTTCTCAGGGTGAAGAATTAGAGTACAATAGGCGAATCAACAGAATAAGTTGAGGTCTTTTTGCCCGAGGTCTAAGCGCCATAATCCCAGCGCTGCACCTGTGCAAGAAGCTTTTTTCTAGTAACTGGCTGCCTATTTTCCGGTTCCGGACCCCAAAGCAGCCCTCACCCTAGAATAGACGATAGAATGACCGATCGCCGGTATTATCCTAATTAAGTGTTTTTGTCAAGATGAAGTTGGCCTAACAAACCGGGCGATCGATAAAAAATGAAGCTCACCCTGCGGAATTACTCCTAGGGTGATGAAGCAGTTTTGAGTTAATCGGCTATCTTTGTACTAAATCCTAATAATCAGCGGCCATGCGTCAACTTTTATTAAAGGTGTCAATTGGGATGCTCGTCCTCATCTTGAGTGCGTGTGGTGGTGAACCGGAGACTCCGGAAGTCGTCGCCCCCGTCGAGCCCCCTCCCACGGCAACGGAGACTCCACCGGAGTCCTCACCGGAGTCCCCAGAAGCAACAGAAGAACCGGAATCCCCGGAATTTGAAAAACCTGTGGTGCCTCAGCGCCCGGATCCCACTTCCATTGGGAATTTAATTCCGCCCACTAGTCCAGATGCGCGAGTGCGGCAATTGGAACAGGAAAAGGCCAAACAGCCGCAGGAAAACCCTTTTAGTTTGCTCGATGTCCAGCCCGTGCCGGTCACGCCAAAACCAGGGGCAGAAGTAGCAGCGCCTAGAGTTCCGGAATTTCCAGGCCGTGCAGTTCCGGATCTACCAGATTTGCCCGTGGCGATCGGTCCACAATTACCCCCAGGTCAAGCAGTGGCCCAAGCTCAACCTTTTCAACCCATCCCAGGACCCGGAGGAGGCCGAGGAAATGGAAGTGGGAATGGAACTGGAAATGGAGGCGGACCAGGCGGAGGTAATGGAACCGGACCTGGAGCTAGAGGGGGAACACCCGGTCCTCAAGGACCTCAAATTCCTGAACTGGTTGGACAAGGAATTCCCTTCCTTCCTGAGTTGCCGGTGGGAATTGGCCCCGAACAACTACCGCCAAGACCAAAACCCCCTGTACAGCAAGCGGCGGCTGGTCCACCGCGTCCCCCTCAACCCCCCACCCTTCCGCCTTTAGTAGCGCGAGGGGTACCTAGTCTTCCGGAACTGCCCGTGGGAATTGGTCCAGAACAACTTCCTCCGGTGGTCGCCCAAGCACCTGCAGGTCCCCCTCAACCCCCCACGCTTCCGCCTTTAGTGGCGCGAGGAGTACCTGGTCTCCCAGAACTGCCGGTAGGAATTGGTCCAGAGAAACTTCCTCCCCCACCCCCACCGCCGGTTCCACCACCGCCTCCTTCTACGGATTTAGCCCAAGGTACAGAAGTGACCGGGGTGATTCGCGCGGGGGGTCAAGTGCAAATTATTGTTAAGGCTCCCAATGAGGCCACTTCTCGGTATGTGAAGGTGGGCGATCGCATTGCCCTAGGCGAGGTGCTGGTTAAAGAGGTGCAAAATTTAGATTCGGCTGACCCAATTGTGATTTTGGAGCAAAACGGCATTGAGGTCAGTAAAGCGCTTGGAGAACAAGAACCCCCGGAAGCTACTCCGGGTGGGGTTAACTTGGCTAATGCTGCCTTAGGACGTTAGCGGAGTGTTCAACGCAATCTACCTAACCCTTGAGCATCAATTGCCCCAGGTGGGATTGTAGAAGGCGATGGCACGTTATTGAGGTCGCGCTCATGTCTAAAATCATGAACGCGATCGCCTCATTACTTTGGGGTGAATCTACCCAATTGCAGAAGAAATCTTCGGTTTCCAAAACTTAGAATAGATAATAACCATGCACATAGGAGAACGTTAGGATTATGACTGACTCTCTCAAAAAGATAGGAATGACGATGTTCATCGTCTGTGTGATGCAAATTGCCAGTTCAATTGGGCCTATTTCGACCTCAAATGCACAAGAAGAGGGCGAAGAGTATAACCCTCCTTTTTGTACGGGAGACGCTTCTGCTGGCCCAATTAAGTGTAATTACGACAATGGAGATAACTATTTCGGCTCATTTTCCAATGGAGTTCCCAATGGCCGAGGGGTCTATGTATATGCTAATGGCGATCGCTATGAAGGACTCTTTAGCGGGGGTCGTCCCAACGGAGAGGGAACCTTTATCTTTGCCGATGATGCCCGCTATGAAGGCACATTTGAAAATGGTAATATTGTGAGGGGAAAGGCTATTTTTCCCGATGGCTCCCGCTACGAAGGGACTTTCCGTCTCGTTCAGGATGTGCAGAGTGGTGATGTTAGCTCTCAACCTGCTGGACAAGGACAATTTGTGTTCACCAATGGCGATCGCTATGTGGGAGAATTCTTTGCAGGACAGCCCTTTGGTCAGGGAACCCTCAACCGCGTCGATGGAACGCGCTGTCAAGGACGGTTTTTTAATGAAAACTTAGATGCGAATGGGAGTTGTACTTTCCCCAATGGCACTCGCTATGAGGGAGAATTACGTCAAGGTCTTCCCCACGGCCAAGGTGTTCTCATTGATAGCGCAGGCAGACGGTTCCCAGGACAGTTCCGTGAAGGCAAACGGATTTAATTGGACCGCTTATGGGTTCAATTTTTCCCTAGAGAACTTCAACCAGCGCGATCGCCTCTTAATACTAGAGCCTTAATACAGAAAACCCCAAGCGATCGCCTGGGGTTTTCTTGATTCTAGCTCCTATCATTATGGTAACTTGTCCCTTTGGTGATTTTCAATCAACCTTAAATAACATTACCCATTCTGCTGTTTAATTGGGCAATAAATTCTTTAAACTCTTGCTCCCGACTTTGACCTAAATCGGTTTCTAACCACTTTTGAACCGACTCCTGAACTTGTTTAATTCGAGTATGACCCGAACGATATTCATCGATCGCTTGGACCAATTCGCGATCGGATAAATTTTCCACCAAAGTGTTCAAATAGGCGGCGGCAATTTGCGCTACTTCCGTTTCCGTTGCAGGGCCATCCGTCCCCTGGGTTTGATGCAATCTCATCGCGAGGCGATTTAAGGCGTCATAAGCTTGCTTGTTCATTGTCCCCTCTCCAATTGTCTATATGCTATGGATTGAATCCCTCAGTCTGGGGTCACTCTGCTTCGGTCTTGCACTGGATTAATATCCTAGAGTGATTGTGCTGTATCTGTTTTGTCCAGATTCCAGCCCTCAAACTCTCCAAAATAGTTGCGCTTTACTCCACCTGTAGGGTAAAGCTGCCCTATTCCCCCACTAGATGTGGGATTGGAAAACTTAAAGGTTTTCTTAATCCTGCTGGAATCCTTTAGGTTATATTCTAATCGTATATACTGATTGGAGAAATGTCAATGTTTGATGACAAAAAACAATTTCACCCCGGTCAGAAGGTTGTTTGTCGCACGGATTCTCAACAATCTGACTGGTATGAGTGTCAGATTTTCGAGATTGCGGAGGTCTGTGAAACCGATGAAGAGTGCTACATCCGGACCACCTGCAACCGAGTTTTAGGGACTGGGGAGATTGAGGCAGTCGCGTCACCCAATAAGCGGGGACATCACCCCAACTCCAAGGCGAATTTAAAGAAAGGGCCCAAGAGTCGCAAAAAAAACCGAGTGCGCAAGTTGTTTTCCCTGGCCCCGGAAACAGTAGAATGGTTGGAAGACCAACCCATTCCGGCATCTCAGGCGATCGATAAATTGGTGGAACTGGCCCTAGCAACCTCTGCCAGTTGTACAGAACTGCCCCAAGTGGGGTCTAAGGTGGAAATTTTAGAAGGTCCCAAAGCTGGGCGGATGGGACGGGTTCGCAAAGTAGGGGTTCAGGTGTGGATTGAAGAACTCCCTGGCGATCGCCCGGTCGAAATGTTACCGTCTTATCCGCCTTCGAGTTTGAAAGAATGTTAAAACTTGATTCGGTTTTATGTTTGTAGTAACGCCTGAAGGCGTTATCAATTTAACGGGAATCACGACTAAAGTCGTTACTACAAACTTGGGCAAAATAACACCTAAAGTCGCGTTGTTGAACGGTATCTTAGCTCAACTGCGGGCCAGATAGTCATCCAAATGAGGGACCGTGACCCAAGTTCCGGTTTCATGGGATTCATGGGTAAGGTCCATGAGGAGTTGAGAATAGACGCCCTCGCGTAAGGAAGGGGCGATCGCCCGTCTAGCTTCAATCCCTCGCACCCAATTATCTACTACACGAATAAAAGGGGCAATGCGTCCATCTGGATAGGTTTTAGAAAACTCCAGACGGTTGGGAATCGCTAATTCTGATAAAGACTCCCCTGCGGGTGCACCCCACAATTTAAACCCATGTACATAATCTTTCTGATTGTCACTGCCGAGGACTAAAGTGCCGCGATCGCCATACACTTCTACCCAATGTCCTCTTCCTTGATAAGTTGCTGAACTCAAACTCACCTGGACGGGAGTTCCATCCATCAATTCCAACATCAGCAGACAAGTATCATCTGCATCTACAGGTTTCAATTGTCCCCCGGCCTGGGGATCGGGACGTTCTGTCACTGCGGTACTCAGGGAGGCACACAAGCGTTTGACGGGCCCAAATAACCAGGAAATATAGTCAAAACAATGAGACCCGATCGCGCCTAGGGCACCCCCACCTTGCTGTTTTTGAGAGTACCAATTCCAAGGGCGACTCGCATCAGCGCGAGAGGAGACTAACCAATCAATTTTAATGAACCGAATTTGTCCGGAGTATCCATCATCTAACAGTTCTTTAAACCGTTGCCATGCTGGAACAAACCGAAATTCAAAATCCATCGCCGTGACAACCCTATGAGCATTAGCAATGCGATAGAGTTCTTTCGCTTCCGATGCTGATAAAGTGGTGGGTTTTTCGAGTAATAAATGCTTGCCCGCTTCTAACAACGGTTTTGCCATTTCATAATGCAAAAAAGGCGGAGTAGACAGACTCACCGCCTGGACTTCTGGCATTTTAGCGATATCGGCGATCGCATCAGTTGCTAGGGGGATATGATAAGTCGCGGCGATCGCCTCCGCCTGATCAATATCCCGATGATAAACGGCGATCGGTTCAGTCTGAGGATATTCTTTCAATCCGGGAATATGCACTTTTTGTCCAAACCCGGTCCCCACAATCGCGACCCCAATTGGCCCCGGTGCATAATTAGAACCCATAGGATAAGAGGAGGCATCTGATAAGTTCGTCATTTGTTGTTTGTCCTTTGTTGTTGGTTATTGGTAAGCAAACGGCTAGATGAATAATGGAAGAAGAAACAACTTCAGTTGTTACTACAAACCTCTACCCAATCTCCCCCATCCTGATGGCAGTCTCCCCAATCTCCCCCATCTTCCCAATCTCTCCCATCTCCCCTATCTCTGCTTCACAAAACTCTCCACCCAGTCAATCACTTGATGCCCTAAGCGGCCATCATTGGGAAGATATTTATCAATTTCTCGAATCCCTGTGGGACTGGTAACATTGACTTCGGTCAAATAGCCTCCAATCACATCGAGTCCGACAAAATATAGGCCATCTTCTCGGAGTTTTGGACCCACTTCAGCGCAGATTTGTCGTTCGCGATCGGTAATTTCTGTTTCGACTGCTAGACCTCCCACAGCCATATTCCCGCGAAATTCGCTGCCACTGGGAACCCGATTGACTGCGCCGATGGGTTCACCATTGAGAAGGATAATCCGTTTATCTCCTTCTTTAGCTTCTGGGAGATAAGTTTGGACCATAACAGGTTCTTTTCCTTGTTTGGTGCTAATTTCAATCAGAGAATTGAAATTTTTATCCTCGGGGTCTAGGAATAAAATACCTTCCCCAGCTTTTCCGCCCAAGGGTTTAAGAACTGCTGCACCTTTTTGGTCTAAAAAATTCCGAATGACGGCTTTACTTTGACTAACAATGGTTTCAGGAATGACCGAGGTAAACTGGAGGGCATACATTTTTTCATTCGCCGATCGCAGTCCTTTTGGGGAGTTGACCACAAGGGTTTTCTCGGGGTTGATGTAATCCAGAATGTAGGTGGCATAAAGATAGGGAATCGTAACCGGCGGGTCGGTTCGCATGAAGACGACATCCATTGTTTCGAGGGGATGGGAACCGTCCGGTTGGATTTGATACCAGGGGTTGGCAGCGATCCAGCGATCGCCTGCGCGTTCGATAGGTTGGAGGGTCACTCGGTCGAGGATTGCCCAAGCTTTGCCATTCACGACGCTGAGTTGATGCGCCTCAGTTATCCAAACCTCGTGTCCTTTCGCTTGGGCGGATTCCATCAGCGCAACGCTGGTATCGTGGGTGGGATCTAGTTTTTGGATCGGATCGATAATGAAGGCAAATTTCACGTTTACTTCTACTTCCCTTGTGAATGGTTCCCTGGGTGGAGCTTTACCTATTTTATTTAAGCGCTAAAGGGGACAAAAAGCGATCGCTTTCGAGGGGCGATCGCTTTCGAGGTCCAGTTCTCTGGTCAAAGTCCCCCTTGACAAGGGGGATTTAG
This sequence comes from uncultured Oscillatoriaceae bacterium, assembly GCA_965650385.1. Classification (GTDB taxonomy): domain Bacteria; phylum Cyanobacteriota; class Cyanobacteriia; order Cyanobacteriales; family Laspinemataceae; genus Laspinema. Next base: position 962 of record CBFGOM010000191.1, on the reverse strand, counting down.
GGGGATGGTTTGGAATTCATTCGGTGGAAAACCGTTATATCTTCCCTTTGCTGTACCCCCGGACTAAACCGACTCCGGTTGCAGCAGGGGATCTAGCTGATTTTGGGCATCGAGGGCGTGCAAATCGTCACATCCCCCGATATGGCGATCGTCAATAAAAATCTGAGGTACTGATCGACGTCCATTTGCACGGGTTGCCATCTGATCCCTAGCCTCTTCATCTCCATCGATGCAGTATTCCGCATACTCTACACCTTTGCTATCTAACAGCGCTTTCGCCCGCCGACAGAAGGGACAATGACTCCATGTGTAGATTTCTACCTTAGTTTTCATAATGGGTTCACAAGCTTGAGCAATCTGATTTTTACTCCATTGTAACGGGACTGCTCACCCTGGTTAGTGTTGGGACTGAAACAAATTGTTAATCAGTGATTCCAAGGGCAAAACTTCATCCCCAGAGAATCCATTTTAGAAGGGTCATCCCCCCTTATTTAAACAATTGTCTAATATATTGATTAATGACCTTCAAGTGATTTAAATAGCGTTTAATTAAATTTAACCGAAGGGGCAGATTTAAACAAAAAACTCCCCACTATGCGGGGGAGCGCAAAAGCACCCAGTTTGAAATTTATAGAGCTTCAAACAGCTCCCCTTATTCACAATTAATTTATTCCTTAACCGGAACTGATGACTTTAGGGTTTAACTTTCAGTTTGAAGTAGAGTTTGCTGCTTTTTTTTTCTATATTTAAAGGCTCCAAATCCCACCAGTAATAGCGCCGTAGTTGTGGTAGGTTCTGGAACCTGTTTCGGACTTTCTGAAGGAATGCCGATATCAATCGTCCCCCGACCGGTACCACTGTCTCCAGCAAACGTCTGTCCGTTAATGCTTTGGTAGCGAACCCCGAAGTTATTCAGCGCAAAGGTTTGGACTTCACCGGAGAAGGCTAGAGTGGCCTTGAAG